>DATNKN010000431.1:0-2308 GCA_035603375.1 Solirubrobacteraceae bacterium | reverse complement strand
CGACGGAGCCTCCACCGACGGTTCCGACGACGAGCGAACCGGAGCGCGCATAGTGCTGCGTGCCCTGGAGGAGCCTCTGCGTCAGATCGCCGAGAACGCGGGCCTGGAGGGCTCGGTTGTCGTCAACGACGTACGCAAGGCGAAGAAGGGCCATGGCCTGAATGCCGCTACCAACGAGATCGTCGATCTCGTGGCAGCCGGGGTCATCGACCCGGCGATGGTCACTCGCTCGGCGCTGCAAAACGCCGCGTCGATCGCCAAGAACATCCTCACGACCGAGGCGATCGTCGCCGAGGTACCGGAGAAGGAAGGCGGCGGAATGCCCGGCGGCGGGATGCCGGACATGAGCGGCATGATGTAGCCAGACCGTCTCAGTGCGCGTGCGGCGCTCCAGCCGCACGCGCATTCGGTCGATACGCGAGTAGAGGGCCCGGCAGGATGCTGGGCCCTCGTCTTTTAAGCGCCTATTCGACTGCCGATACCGGCCGCGGGCCCTCACCCACGTACTTCGCCGTCGGGCGGATCAGCTTCGCCTCGCGCTTCTGCTCGAGGACGTGCGCCGACCAGCCCGCCACGCGTGCGCACGTGAACATCGGCGTGAACAGGTCCGGCGTCACTTCTGCGAGGTCCAGCACGACCGCCGACCAGAACTCGACGTTGGTGGCGAGCACGCGGTCGGGCTTGCGCGCCGTAAGCTCGGCCAGAGCCGCTTTCTCCAGGGCCTCGGCGGCCTCGAACCGTGGCGATCCCAGTTCGCGGCAGGTGCGCCTCAGTACGCGCGCGCGGGGGTCTTCCGCGCGATACACGCGGTGGCCGAAGCCCATTAGTCGCTCGCCGCGGTCCAGCGCCGCCTTCACCCACACATCGGCGTCGCCGGTCTGTTCCACTTCGTCGAGCATCTTCAACACGCGCGAGGGCGCGCCGCCGTGCAGCGGCCCCGAGAGCGCGCCCACGGCCGCAGACAGCGCCGCAGCGCAGTCGGCGCCGGTCGAGGCCACCACGCGCGCGGTGAACGTGGAGGCGTTCATGCCGTGCTCGGCGGCCGAGATCCAATAGGCGTCGATTGCCTTTGCGTGGTCGGGGTTGACCTCCCCACGCCAGCGGATCAAGAAGCGCTCGGGGATGGACCTGCCCTTGTCCACCTCCGACTGGGGCACCGGCGGCTGGCCGGCATCGCGCGCGGACTGGGCCACGAACGACAGTGCCATCACCGATGCGCGCGCAAGGTTGTCGCGTGCCTGCTCGTCGGAAATATCGATCAGCGCGTTGAAGCCCCACTCGGGAGCGAGCATCGCAAGCGCCGACTGCACGTCGACGCGGTGATCGCCAGAGCGCACGGTTAGCACGTGCGGTTCGGCGGGCGGTAGGCCGGGCTGGAAGCGGCCGTCGACGAGCAGGCCCCACACCTGCTCGTAGGGGACCGTGCCGACCAGATCCTCGATGTCGACGCCGCGATAGCGCAGCGCCCCGCCGGCCCTGTCGGGCTCGGCGATCTCGGTGGCGAAGGCGACGACGCCCTCTAGGCCTGACTGGACTTCGTTGGAGGGGGATGGGACGGGAGGCGACTGTGTCGTGACCTCGCTCATGGGCGCTCGCTTTCAGGCTTGAGATGACCGGTTGAGAGTCGACCTCGCTGGATTGCACCGAGATCGACCCGGCTGCCTTGTGGGCAGGCTCATATCGTCGCAGGAATCCTCCATGTAGGCTCCGCTGCGGGCCAACGAGGAGGAGTGCTGTGAGCGACAGCGATTTGATGTTCCGTCCTGCGAGCGAGCTTGCCGCGATGGTGCGCTCCGGGGAGGTGTCCTCGCGCGAGCTCGTCGAGGTCTCGCTTGGGCGCATCGAGCAGCTCAATCCGCAGCTTAACGCGTTCGTGGAGATCGATGGCGAGCGTGCGCTTGAGAGCGCCGAGCAGATCGAAGCCGGCGATCAGCGCCCGTTCGCGGGTGTGCCGATCGCGATCAAGAACAACCGTCCGGTGTCGGGCTTGCGGGACACGATCGGGTGCTCGCTGCTGGCCGAGCACGTGGCCGAGCACGACTGCAACATCACACGCCGCTTCAAGGAAGCGGGCTTTGTGATCGTGGGCACCACCACGCTGCCCGAGTACGGCATCCTGCCCGTCAGCGAGGCGCGTATCTTCGGTCCGACGCGCAATCCGTGGGATTTGGAGCGCACGCCCGGTGGCTCCTCCGGCGGCTCGGCTGCCGCGGTCGCCTCGGGCATGGTGCCGGTCGCCCACGGCAACGACGGCGGCGGCTCGATCCGCATCCCCGCCGCCTGCTGCGGGCTGTTCGGACTGAAGGCC
>DATNKN010000424.1:0-9657 GCA_035603375.1 Solirubrobacteraceae bacterium | reverse complement strand
CGCCCCTGCGCGCGCGGCCGAAAGCGCTTAATTGTCGGCCCCTCGTCGGCAAAAGCCTCGCGAACGAAAAGATCGTCCTCGATCAGCTCGTGATTGTTCTCCGCGTTGGCCACCGCCGACTCCAGCAGCTTGCTCCAGTCGCGCGCCACGTCACGAGGGGTAAACGCGAGGATAGCGCGTGCCTCGTCCACAGACTTGCCCCGCAAGTGCCCGCACACCATGCGCGCCTTGCGGGCGGAGGTGCGCACGTAGCGTGCCTGGGCGCGCACGACCTTGCGAGTGGACCCCGAAGGGGTGGCTGCCGACTCGCGACGAGCGGGCGTCGTAGGCTTCTTCTCCTCTGTAGCAACCGGCCCCTTGGTCTTAGCGACCGTCGACTCCTCAGCCTTGGCGGCTGTGGGCTTCTCGGTCTTCTCGGCAGACGGCTTGCTCTCAGCAGCTGCCTCAGCGACAGGCTCCACCTCTTTGGTGGCCGCCTTCTTTGCAGGCGTCTTCTTGGCGGCAGGCTTCTTAGCGGTCGGCGGTTCCTCTGCGGCTGCCGGCTTCTCGGCAGCGGCCGACTTCTCTGTAGACGCCTTCTTTGGGGCGGGCTTCTTGGCGGCGGGCGACTTCTTCTCCGCAGCCGGCTTGGCCTGCGCCTCGCCCTCCTGGGGCTGCTCGTCCGTGGGCTTCTCTGCACTCATCTCAGATCCCCCGTACACGACTCAAACCATCCTGGGCCTGCGGGGCAAGCTGGGCAAGGACGCAGGGAGCGTGGCGTGCTACGCACGCAAGCGACCGAGGACGCAGATCCAGCGCCGCCATGCAGGTTCAGGATCATCGGACCTTCCCCGAGCCGGCATGCCCACGAAACATGCGCGTGGGCGCGAACTCGCCGAGCTTGTGACCGACCATCGACTCGCTGATGAACACCGGCACGTGCTTCTTGCCGTCGTGCACCGCAAGGGTGTGCCCGACCATCTCGGGGAAGACCGTCGACGCACGCGACCAGGTTCTGATCATCTTGCGCTGGTTGGCAGCGTTCATGGCCTCGATGCGCGCCATCAAGCGCTCTTCTACCCACGGGCCCTTCTTACTTGAGCGACTCATCTCTGCTTACCCTTCCCGCGCCTGCGGCCGCGCACGATGTACTTGTCGGAAGCCTTGTTCTTCTTGCGCGTGCGATAGCCCAGCGTCGGCACACCCCACGGCGTGACCGGATGGCGTCCGGCGGTGGTCGAGCCCTCGCCACCGCCGTGCGGGTGGTCCACTGGGTTCATCGCGACACCGCGCGTTTGCGGACGCACTCCCATGTGGCGCTTGCGTCCGGCCTTGCCGATCTTCACGTTCTGATGCTCAGCGTTGCCGATCACGCCCACCGTGGCGCGGCACTCGGCGCGCACCAGGCGCATCTCACCCGAAGGGAGGCGCAGCGTGGCCATGTCGCCGTCCTTGGCCATCAGCTGGACCGACGCGCCGGCGGAGCGAGCCATCTGACCTCCGCGACCGGGTTGCAACTCAACGTTGTGAATCACGGTACCGACGGGCATGCGCGAGAGCGCGATGCAGTTGCCGACCGCGATCTCGGCAGTGTCGCCGGAGGACACGGTCATCCCGACGGTGAGGCGCTGCGGAGCGAGGATGTAGCGCTTCTCGCCATCGACGTAGTGCAGCAGTGCGATGTAGGAGGAGCGGTTAGGGTCGTACTCGATTGCCGCGACCTTCGCGGGCACGCCGTCCTTGCGGCGCTTGAAGTCGATGCGCCTGTACAGCCGCTTGGCACCGCCACCACGATGCCGTGCCGTCTTGCGACCGTTGACGTTGCGCCCGCCGCTCTTCTTCAAACCTTCCACGAGCGTGCGCTCGGGCTCGGTCTTGGTGACCTCGGCGAAGTCCGGATAGGAGGAGAAGCGCCGACCGGGGCTCGTGGGCTTGGGCTTGCGAATTGCCATCGACGGCTCCTAGTCCTGAAGGCCCTCTAGGCCTTGGAAAATCGGGATGCTCTCGCCCTTGCGAACCTCGACGATCGCCTTCTTCCAAACGCGTGTGCGCCCGCGCGTGACACCGCGCCGCTTCGGCTTGGACTTGACGCTGAGCGTACGCACCTCGACCACGTGCACGTCAAACAGCGACTCAACCGCCTGGCGAATCTGGGTGCGGTGGGCGTCGGGGTGCACGCGAAACGTGTACTTACCGGCCGCCGAGAGCACATAGCTCTTCTCGGAGAGCACCGGCTTGAGGATCACTTGCTCATTGTCCATCAGGCCTTCTCCCTCGCCGATGCCTCGACGCGAGCGACGATCTGTGGCAGCGCCGTGTCGGACACGAGCAGCGAAGCGGCCCCCAGCAGGTCCGCCACGCCGACGTTCTCGGGCGTCAGCACCGCTACGCGCGCGAGGTTGCGGAACGACAGGGCGGCCGCGGACTCGCCAGCGTCGAGCACCACCAGGGTAGGCTGCGGCTGGGTCCAGTCTTCGAGCAAGTCCTGCGCGTCGCTGGTCTTGGGCGTCTTGAACGCCGCAGCGTC
Source organism: Solirubrobacteraceae bacterium (assembly GCA_035603375.1). Lineage (GTDB taxonomy): Bacteria > Actinomycetota > Thermoleophilia > Solirubrobacterales > Solirubrobacteraceae > Palsa-744. Next base: position 7,151 of record DATNKN010000424.1, on the reverse strand, counting down.
GAGTATCGCCAGCGATCCGCGCTGAGCGTGCAGGGAGAGGGCGCTGCGAAGCGCTGCGCGCTGCTCCTTGCGGTTGACCTTGAAGGTGTAGGAGCGTGGTTGAGGACCGAACACGGTTCCGCCACCGGTCCAAAGCGGCGAGCGGCTGGAGCCGGCACGAGCGCGGCCCGTGCCCTTTTGGCGCCATGGCTTGGCGCCGCCGCCGGACACCATTCCGCGGGTCTTGGTGGCTGCCGTGCCGCGTCGACGCGCTGCCTGCTCGGCACGCACGCTCTGGTGCACCAAGGGCCCATGGAACGTGGCCCCAAAAGCCGAATCCTGGAGCTTTGCGTTCTTTGAGGCGGCGCCTGACGCCGGGCTGAGGACGGGCGCGTCAGGCATCGCCACGCACCTCGACAACGCCGCCGCGTGGCCCGGGGACCGATCCGCGTACAAGCAGGAGGTTCTTCTGAGGATCGACGGCCACGATCTCAAGGCCGGGCTGGGTCGCGCGCTTGTTGCCCATCTGACCAGGCCCGCGAATACCGGGACGCACGCGCGCCGGATCGGCGGAGGCGCCGATCGAGCCGGGGGCGCGCACGTTGTGCGAGCCGTGAGAGACGGGACCGCGTTTGAAGTTGTGTCGTTTGACCGTGCCCTGAAAACCCTTGCCCTTGGACACGCCGGCGATCTTCACGCGTGCGCCGACCTCAAAGGAGTCCACGGTTACCGACTGGCCGAGCTGTAGATCGGCGGCCTCGCCGCGAAACTCCACGAGATGGCGCATCGGAGCGGAATCGGCCTTCTTCAAATGGCCGAGCTCGGGCTTTGACAGGTGCTTCTCCTTGGTCAGCCCGAAAGCGAGCTGCACGGCGTCGTAGCCATCGCGCTCGGCGGTTCGCACCGCGGTCACCGGACACGGACCGGCCTCGAGCACGGTAACGCGGGCGACGCTGCCGTCGTCCTGAAATACCTGGGTCATTCCCAGCTTCTTGGCGAGAATCGCTGGCATAGGACGATCAGGTGGCGAGGCGAATCTCGATGTCAACGCCCGCCGGAAGGTTGTCCAGGCGCTGCAGCGAATCCACGGTCTTGGGGCTGGGCTGGTGAATATCGATCAGCCGCTTGTGCGTGCGAATCTCGAAGTGCTCGCGCGAATCCTTGTCCTTGAAGGGCGAGCGGATCACACAGTAGACGTTCTTCTCTGTCGGCAGCGGAACAGGGCCGGACACCGTGGCGCCAGTGCGCGCGGCGGTCTCCACGATCTCCTTGGCAGCCGACTCTATGGCAGACGTGTCGTACGCCTTCAGTCGGATGCGGATCTTGTTTTGGGTTACAGCTGCCATCTGGATTCTCAGCGGTTCTTTCGTAGCTTGTTTGTGCTTCTTACATTTGGGCGAGGTCCGCCCAACCAACTCCTCCGCAACTAGAGCGAGAGAAAAAAACGGACTTCGATACCGGGGAAATCCGCCCTTCATCGCTCCCTTACGGCGGAGCTCAATTCGTCGTATCTGAATGCCAATGAAAAGGCGCCCCGCGAGTGCGAGGCGCCCTATGTACTACTCGATGACCTCGGTGACCACGCCCGAGCCGACCGTGCGCCCACCCTCTCGAATGGCGAAGCGCAGGCCCTGATCCATAGCGATCGGCTGGATCAACTCGATCTCCATCTGGACGTTGTCGCCGGGCATGACCATCTCGACGCCCTCGGGCAGCTTCGCTACGCCGGTGACGTCGGTGGTGCGGAAATAGAACTGCGGCCGGTAACCCGTGAAGAACGGAGTGTGACGACCACCCTCCTCCTTCTTGAGGATGTAGACCTCAGCTTTGAACTTGGTGTGGGGAGTGATCGAGCCGGGCTTGCAAAGCACCTGGCCACGCTCGATCTCCTCACGCTTGGTGCCACGCAGCAGGCAGCCGACGTTGTCCCCCGCCTGACCTTGATCGAGAATCTTGCGGAACATCTCAACGCCGGTCACCACCGTGGTGGTGGTGTCATGGACGCCCACGATCTCGACCGTGTCGCCGGTGTTGACGATGCCCTGCTCCACGCGGCCGGTGGCAACGGTGCCACGACCCGTAATCGTGAAGACGTCCTCGACGGGCATCAGGAAGGGCTTGTCGAGCTCGCGTACCGGCTGGGGGATGTAGCTGTCGAGCGCCGCGGCAAGCTCGACGATCTTGTCCTTGTATGCCTCATCACCTTCGAGCGCCTTCAGCGCCGAGCCGATGATGAAGGGAATGTCGTCGCCGGGGAAATCGTATTCGGAGAGCAGCTCGCGAACCTCGACCTCGACCAGTTCCATCAGCTCCGCGTCATCGACCATGTCGGCCTTGTTGAGGAACACGACGATGTAGGGGACGCCGACCTGGCGGGCAAGCAGGATGTGCTCGCGCGTCTGGGGCATCGGACCGTCGGCAGCAGAAACCACCAGGATCGCCCCATCCATCTGGGCGGCACCGGTGATCATGTTCTTCACGTAGTCGGCGTGCCCGGGGCAGTCGACGTGCGCGTAGTGACGGTTCTCCGTCTGGTACTCGACGTGCGATGTGGCGATGGTGATCCCACGCTCCTTCTCCTCCGGAGCGTTGTCGATCTCCTCGAAGCTACGGGCTTCGCCGCCCATCTTCTCTGCCAAAACGGTCGTGATGGCAGCGGTCAAGGTCGTCTTTCCATGGTCGATGTGACCGATGGTGCCGACGTTGACGTGCGGCTTGTCGCGCTCGAACTTCTCCTTCGCCACTTGTGTTCGCTCCTAAATCGACTTGGATGTTCGCCGCTGGTAGGGCGAACCTGGGAAATCTATCTAAATGGGGATTTTCTTGACTGCTGCCTGCTGGGAGGATCGCCCGGGATTGCTCGATACCGGCTACCTACGCCGGAACGGGCTCTCCAGTGCGCTGCTCGATGATCTTCTCCGCGATGTTCGGAGGCACCTCCTCGTACCCCTCGAACTGCATCGTGTAGTTGGCCCTGCCCTGCGTGTTGGAGCGCAGGTCGGTGGCATACCCGAACATCTCGCTCAAGGGAACCTTGGCGTGAATCGCAAGCGCGTTGCCGCGCTGCTCGGAGCCTTGCAAGTGCCCGCGACGACGCGAGAGATCGCCCATCACGTCGCCCATGAAGTCCTCTGGAGTTACGACCTCGACCGCGAACACGGGCTCCAAGAGCACCGGCTTGGCGCGCCTGGCAGCCTCCTTGAGCGCGATCGAGCCGGCGACCTTGAAGGCGATCTCCGAGGAGTCCACGTCGTGATACTTGCCGTCCACCAGCGTGACGCGTACGTCGACCATTGGATAACCGGCCTTGACGCCGTTCTCCAAGGCCTCCTCGACGCCCTTCTCAACAGCCGGGATGTATTCCGATGGGATGGCTCCACCCTTGATCTTGTTGACGAAGTCAAAGCCCTCGCCGGGCGCGGGCTCCATGTCGATGTAGACGACCCCGAACTGGCCCGAGCCGCCGGTCTGGCGCACGAACTTGCCTTCGATCTTCTCGACCGTGCCGCGGATCGTCTCGCGGTAGGAGACCTGCGGGCGCCCGACGTTCGCCTCGACGCCGAACTCGCGCTTCATGCGGTCGACGAGCACTTCGAGGTGCAGCTCACCCATGCCCGAAATCTCGGTTTGGCCGGTTTCTTCGTTGGTGCGCACCTGGAAGGTGGGGTCCTCCTCGGCGAGGCGGCCGAGCGCGACAGACATCTTCTCCTGGTCGACCTTCGTCTTTGGCTCGACGGCGACCTTGATAACCGGCTCAGGGAAAGTGATGTTCTCAAGCTTGATGGGTGCGTCCGGAGCGGCCAGCGTGTCGCCGGTTATGACCTGCTTGATGCCGACCGCTGCCGCGATGTCGCCGGCGTAGACCTCGGAGACCTCCTCGCGCTCGTTGGCGTGCATCATCAGAATGCGCCCGATGCGCTCTGCGCGACCGCTGTTGACGTTGAGCACGCGCGAGCCGGCCTCGAGTTTCCCGGAGTAGACGCGGAAGTAGGTGAGCTTGCCGACGTAAGGGTCGGCCATGATCTTGAAGGCGAGCGCGGTAAAGGGCTCGGAGTCGTCGGCGTGGCGCTCGATCTGCGGTTCCTCGCCATCGCCCTTGACCGGTTCGGTGCCAACGATCGCCGGCACGTCAAGCGGCGAGGGCAGGTAGTCGACGACGGCGTCGAGCAGTGGCTGCACGCCCTTGTTCTTGAACGAGGAGCCGCACAGAATCGGAGTCAGCTTGGTCGAGAGGGTGGCCTTGCGGATCGCCTGCTTAAGAACGTCCTGCGGCACCTCGGCCTCCTCGAGGATCAGCTCGAGCAGAGCGTCGTCGTAGTGAGAGACCTCCTCCAGCAGGTGCTCACGAGCGGCCTCAGCGGCTTCGAGCAGCGCCTCAGGGATCTCGGCTTCTTCCTGCTCAGTGCCGAGCTCGTCTTTGTAGACGATTGCCTTCATCTTGACGAGATCGATGACACCTACAAAATCGCCCTCAGCGCCGATCGGCAGCTGGATCGGGACGGGGTGCGCGCCGAGCCGGTCGATCATCGTTTGCACGCCCTGCTCGAAGTCAGCGCCGGTGCGGTCCATCTTGTTGATGTAGGCGATACGCGGCACGTGGTACTTGTCGGCTTGGCGCCAGACCGTCTCGGACTGGGGCTCGACGCCTGCGACCGAGTCGAACAGGGCGATCGCGCCGTCGAGCACGCGTAGAGAGCGCTCGACCTCAACGGTGAAGTCGACGTGGCCCGGGGTGTCGATGATGTTGATGCGGTGGCCGTCCCACTCGGCGGTGGTGGCCGCCGAGGTGATCGTGATGCCGCGCTCCTGCTCCTGTTCCATCCAGTCCATCACCGCGGCGCCCTCGTGGACCTCGCCGATCTTGTAGGTGCGTCCCGTGTAGTAGAGGATGCGCTCGGTCGTCGTGGTCTTGCCCGCGTCGATGTGGGCCATGATCCCGATGTTGCGGGTCTTTAGAAGTGGAAACTTGCGGGGCATGTTTGCGTAATTGGAAAGTGATTCGGTGCTTGGTCTGAAGATCGTCTCGACTGGCTGCGACCCGGCGGCGCTGAGGGCAAAAAAATGGGCCCTTCGGGCCCACGCGCTGCTGGTCGTCGGGCGTTTCGCTGCGCTATCTGATCGTGGTCTCCATGTTGTGTACCGCCTCGCCGAGGGCACGGTTACCCGGCAGGCGGAGGCCGACTATAGCAGAGCTATCTACCCCGGCCACGGCTCACATTCGAGCTTTGCGGGGACTCGAGGAGGCTACCGCTCGTCCTCGCAGGCACCCGCATCCGGCTCGTCCTCGAACACCTCGTTGAGCCGCTGCAGCACACGTGTGGTGACGCGCAGATCGTCCGCGCCGACGTCGGCCAGGACCTTCTCCCAGCGCTCTTGCCAGACGGTGCGCTTGGCCTGCACCTTGTCCCGTCCTTGGGCGCTCAGGCAACTGACGACCACCCGCCGGTCGGCGTCGGAGCGGGTGCGCTCGACGTGGCCGGATGCCGCAAGATGGTCGAGCATCTGCGTGACGGTGGCGGGCGTAAGCTGCGCAGCGGCCGCGAGATCTCCGGCGGAAAGCGGCCCTCGCTCGCTCAGCTCGATCAATAGTTCCATCTGTGCGTGGCTGACCTCCGAGCCGATCAGGTGGGTATCGCGCCCGCGCAGACGGCGCAGGCTGCGAAACACACGACGGAATGCCTTCCCGAGATCGAGCAGCTCGGCCTGCCACTCCTCGCGGGAGCCCTTCACCGGTAGCTCGCTGACCTCTGGCATCGTGAGCAGTGGTCGCTAGACCCCGACCGCGTCCGCAAGCGCCTCGGGTTGGACCGCGAGTGGCTCTGCCTCGACTTGGGGACGCTCGGCGCGCAGCAGCATCAGGCATGGGATCAGCGAAAGGGCGGCGATCCCTAGCGCCCACCAATATGCGGTGTCGAACGCGCCCGCAAGCTCCTCCGGAGTACGAGCGTGCACCCCGGCGCGCTGCAGGACGACGGCAAGCACCGCCGTGCCGATCGCGCCGCCGGTGCGCTGCAGAGCATTGATCTGCGGGGTGGCGTCTGAGATTTGGTCGGGGCGCATCGCCGAGAAGGCGGCGCTCATCGCCGGCATGAAGCACAGGCCGATGCTCAGACCGCGCACGACGAGCACGAGTGAGATGGCCACGATCGAGGTGTGGGCGCCGATGAAAGTGAAGGGGATCGTGCTGATGCAAAGCAGCGATACACCGCACATCGCCACGCGCCCGCCGCTGAAGCGCTGGGTGAGACGGCTGGCCAGCGGCATCGCGATCAGCGCGCCGATCCCCTGAGGGCCAGTCAGCAAGCCCGTGTTGATTACGCTCTGACCGCGCACTTCCTGGTAGTAGAGCGGCACCAGGATCATGGCGCCGAACAGCGCGGCGCCGAGGCCGAAATTGGTGAATGCGGCACCAGCGAAGACCTTGTTTGCATACATGCGGATGTCCAACAGCGGGCGCTCGACGCGCAGGGCGTGAAAACAGAAGACCACGACCAACAACGCTCCGGCGATGCACGGCACGATGACTTTGCCCGAGCCCAACGCAGAACCCGAGCCGAGCTCGCTGATGCCGTAGATGAAGGCCGCGAAACCAGCCGGTAGCAGCGCGAGACCCAAAACGTCAAGGTTGCCGGCCTCACCAGAGTCAGTGTGGGGCAGCATCCGCCAACCCAAGACGAAGGCGATCAGACCGATCGGCACATTGACGAAGAAGATCCAGGACCAGTGCAGGTTCTCGAGGATCAGTCCGCCGACAACCGGGCCAAGGATCGGTGCGATCATCGCGGGCATCGAGACGTAGCCCATGACCCGACCCATGCGCTGCGGCCCGGCGACCTGGGCCATGATCATCATCGCGACAGGCATGATCATGCCGCCGCCTGCGCCCTGCAGCACCCGGAAGACGACCAAGGAGGTCGTCGAGTTGGCAAGACCACACAGCGCGGAGCCGGCGGTGAAGAGGACCAGCGAGGTCATGTAGACCTGCTTGGCGCCAAAGCGTCGCGCGGCCCAGCCCGTAACCGGGATCACAGCGGCTAGCGAGAGCAAATACCCCGTGATCACCCACTGGACCTGAGACAGCGGACTGTGGAGATCTCGCGAGAGCGTGTGCAGCGCGACGTTGACGATCGTCGTGTCGAGGATCGACATGATCATCCCGAGGATCACCACGC
>DATNKN010000091.1:0-5305 GCA_035603375.1 Solirubrobacteraceae bacterium | reverse complement strand
GCTCCAGGCGCTCCGCCTCGGTCCCCGCGGAGCGATCTCGCTCGGGGTGCTCTGCGGACTCGTCTTTCACAGCAGGTTGATATCACCAGCGGAGGACACGACGCGGGCTCATCGGCAATCCGGGGCGATTGCTTGACGCGTATAGCCTTCGCGTATGGCCCGCAAGCCGAAGATCGCGACAATCTCAAAGCTCGAGGACCGCACCGCCGAAGAGGGCGCGAGCGGCGCGATGCGCTCGGTACAGAGCGCCGAGCTGCAGCTGCCACAGTCGCGATTGCAAGAGCTGTGGACGGCGTCCAACATGGAGCGACTGGCGCGCACCTATTGGCGTTACCTAACGCGTGTGACGTTGGGGCTGATCCGCGTGGTCTATAGCGAGAGCGAGCGCTCGGTGGTGCTGCTGGCACGGCCGCTGAAGCTGCTGACGTTCGCCGCACCCGAGTACGAGCTGGAGCCCGATCGCGGACGGGTGCGCTGGCGGATCGAGCGCGGCATCCTGCTGGCCCGGCACGGGCGCGGCGCGCACGGGCACCTGCAGATCGACGTGCGTCGCCTGCCTGAGGAGCAGCCGGGGCAGGCACGGTTGCACGTGGAGGTGGAAGTCGCCAACTTCCACCCCGCGATCGCCTCGGGGCTGGGGCTGCGCGTGTACAACGCCACCCAGGCACGCATCCACGTGTTTGTGACGCACGGCTTTCTGCGCTCGCTGGCACGGCTGGATCTGGCCGAGTCGAAGACCGGCAAGCTCGGCGCCTGACCACCGGCCGCGCCTGACCACCGGCCGCGCCAGCTCACGCCACCCACCACCTGACCCCGCGCTAGCTCACCCCGCCGCCCACCTGGCCCGACGGCTCACCGCCGGCAATGGGCTACCCGAAGCGCCCGTTCCCCGCCAGCGCGCGCAGCTTCTCGCGATCGTGCGTGGCGCGCACCCGGCGCACGGTGCCCGAGCGCGAGCGCGTGACCAGCGATTCGGTCGTGGCGCCACCGGCGGAGGGGTAGCGCACGCCCTGCAGCACATCGCCGTCGGTGATGCCGGTGGCGGAGAAGAAAACGTCCTCGCCGGCAACGAGGTCGTCGCGATCGAGCACACGCTCAAGCTCGTAGCCGGCCTCAAGCGCCGCGCTGCGCTCGCCCTCGTCGCGTGGCCACAGCCGCCCGAGCAGCTGTCCGCCGAGGCACTTGATGGCGGCAGCGGAGATGACACCCTCGGGCGTGCCGCCGATACCCCACAGCAGATCGACGGGGGAGCGCTCGGTGACCGCCAGCAGCGAAGCCGAGACGTCGCCGTGAGGGATCAGGCGCACACGCGCTCCGGCCTCGCGAATCTCGCGGATCGCGGTCTCGTGGCGGGGGCGGTCGAGCACGACGACGATCACCTCGCCGACGGGGCGACCCTTGCGCTGCGCGATCAGCTTGACGGTCTCAGACAGTGGACGGTCGAGGTCGAGCAGGTCGGCGATCTCTGGGCGACCGGCCATCTTTTCCATGTACACGCACGGGCCGGGATCGAACATCGTGCCCTTGCTCGACAGCGCGATCACTGCCAGAGCGCTTGGCATGCCGTGCGCGGCAAGCGTGGTGCCCTCCAGCGGATCCACCGCGATGTCGACCTCGGGCGGGGAGCCGTCGCCGATGCGCTCGCCGTTGTAGAGCATCGGCGCCTCGTCCTTCTCGCCCTCACCGATCACGACGGTGCCGTCCATCGCGACCGAGTGCAGCGCGTAGCGCATGCCGTCGACGGCGGCCTGATCGGCGGCCTCCTTGTCGCCCATGCCCACGAGCGGAGCGGCGGCGAGCGCCGCGAACTCGGTGACGCGCACCAGCTCGAGCGCGAGGTTGCGGTCGGGACGCGTTGGTGTGTTCATCGAGTGGTTCTCCTGAAGTCGGTGACGATCCGGCGGGCTCGCGCGAAATGTGGGTCGTTTTTTGGGGGTGATGCTGGGCGTGCCCGCGATGAGACGGGCAGCGTGGTCGCTACCTTACCTGGGGTCCCACGGCGCAGCCTCGTGCTTGTGTGGGTAGGATCGTGCACTGTGAGCGAGATCGGGTTTGTCGGACTGGGCAAGATGGGCGGGAACATGGTCCATCGCATCCGCCGCGACTCCGAGCACGGGGTGGTTGCCTTCGATTTCGACAAGAGCGCGGTCGCGACAGCGGTGAAGCACGGCGCACACGGCGCAAGCTCGCTGGCGGACCTCGTCAAAAAGCTCGAGGCACCAAGGATCGTGTGGATCATGGTGCCGGCCGGCGAGGCCACCCAGCAGACGGTGGACAAGCTCGCGAAGCTGCTCGAGAAGGGCGACACGATCGTCGACGGCGGTAACTCGAAGTGGACGGATGACAAGCGCCGCGCAAAGGAATTGGTTAAGCAGGGCATTCGCTACGTGGACGTGGGCGTGTCCGGCGGCGTGTGGGGAATCGATGTCGGCTACTGCATGATGGTGGGCGGGCCTGCCGCGGCGGTGAAAGGACTTGCGCCGATCCTCGACGTGCTGGCGCCGCCGACCAGCGAGGACAGCGTGAGCGCGATCGGCAAGAGCGGCTGGATGCACTTCGGCCCGACCGGCGCGGGGCACTACGTGAAGATGGTGCACAACGGCGTGGAGTACGGGCTGATGCAGGCCTATGCCGAGGGCTTCGACGTGTTCGACAAGTCCGAGTATCAGCTCGACAACGCCAAGATCGCCCACCTGTGGAATCAGGGGTCGGTGGTCAGATCGTGGCTGTGCGAACTGGCGGCGCGCGCGTTCGAAGCCGACGGCAACGAGCTGCAGGCAATCGAGGGTTGGACTGAGGACTCCGGCGAGGGTCGCTGGACGATCGAGGACGCCACCGCCAAAGACGTGCCGACGCCCGTGATCACCGCGTCGCTGTATGAGCGCCTCTCCTCGCGCGGCAACGGCGAGTTCGCCCATCGTGTGCTGGCGGCGCTGCGCAACCAGTTCGGCGGCCACGCCGTCAAGCAGGCGCCAAAGCGGTGACGGCGGTCGCCGCCGAGCCGGAGACGGACAACCCGCTCACGGCCGGCTTGGAGCGCCTGCCGGTCGCTCCCACCACACTCGTCATCTTCGGCGCCACGGGTGACCTCGCCCAGCGCAAGCTGCTGCCGGCCCTCTACAACCTTGCCTGCGACGGCGCGCTGCCGGAACGCTTTCATCTCGTGGGAGTGTCGCGCCGCGAAAAGGAGCACGCCGACTATCGCAAGGAGTGCGAGCAGGCGATCCGCTCCTACTCCAGGCGCGCACCGGATGAGGACGTGCTGAAGCGACTGCTGGAGCACGTGAAGTATGTGCCGGGCACGTTTGACGATCCGTCGGTGTACGAGCGGCTGGAGAAGGTGCTCGACCGCTTTGACGAGCACGACGGGGAGAAGCTGAACAGGGCGTTCTACCTCTCGACCGCGCCGTCGTTTTTCCCGGTGATCGTAGAGGCGCTCGGCAAGCAGGGACTCAACTGCCACGAGGGCGCCGATGTGCGCACGATTATCGAGAAGCCGTTCGGCACCTCGTTGGCGGAGGCGCGTGAGCTGAATCAGCGCGTGCTGGGGGTGTTCGAGGAGCAGCAGGTGTTCCGCATCGACCACTACCTGGGCAAGGAGACGGTGCAGAACATGATGGCGTTCCGCTTCGCCAACGGCATGTTCGAGCCGCTGTGGAACCGCAACTACATCGACCAGGTGCAGATCACGGCCGCGGAGGACCTGGGGATCGGGACGCGCGCTGGCTACTACGACAATGCCGGGGCGCTGCGCGACCTGATCCAGAATCACATGCTGCAGCTGCTGTGCCACGTGGCGATGGAGCCACCGGTGAGCTTCACCGCCGATGAGGTGCGCAACGAGAAGGTGAAGGTGCTGCAGTCGATCCCCCAGCCACAGGAGCAGGAGATACCGGAGATGGCTGTGCGCGGGCAATATGCGGCGGGACATGCGGGCGGCGAGGACGTGCCCGGCTATCTGCAAGAGCCGGGCGTGCCGCCGGACTCGACCACCGAGACCTACGCGGCGCTGCGCCTGGAAGTGGACAACTGGCGCTGGGCGGGGGTGCCGTTCTACCTGCGCACCGGCAAGCGTCTGGCGCGCAAAGTGACGGAGATCGCGGTGACGCTGAAGCCGGTGCCGCACCTCGCCTTCGACCAGGGCGGCTCGCTGGGGGTGCTGCCCAACCAGCTGATCCTCACGCTGCAACCAAACGAGGGCGTGTCGCTGCGGCTGGGCGCGAAGATCCCGGGCGCACGCATGGTGATCCGCCCGGTGCACATGGAGTTCCTGTATGGCACCGCGTTCCTGTCGCAGTCCCCGGAGGCTTACGAGCGGCTGATCGCCGACGCGATGCGGGGCGACGCGACCCTGTTCACGCGCGACGACGAGGTCGAAGCGCAGTGGCGCATCTGCGACCCGATACTTGCCGCGTGGTCACAAACACCGGGGCCATTGGCGCAATACGAGGCGGGCTCGCAGGGACCGCGGGAGGCACAGAGCATCCTCCGCGAGGACCAGGCGTGGCGCGCTATCTGATGGGAATATTCACACGCTCCACCCGCTGGGACGTGCCGGCACGGCCCGCGAGCCATCACGACTTGCTGCCCTCGAGTGCAGCCGTCCGGGGCTCGCGACCCGCCGCTACCGACCGCTACCCGCCGTCCCCACACCCGACACACAACCTTCGATGAGTCCCGCGACCGACGCGGTGTGGGCCGAGCAGGGCACCACCCCCGACGCGATCGAAGCGGCGCTGCGCGGGCTGGTCAACCATCGCCACTCCGAGAACGGCGCCTTCGTGCCCGCGCGTGCGCTGAACATGATCGCCTTCGTGGACAGCGAGTTCTCTGGCGAAATCGCCAATCGCCTGCGTGGCGTGGGCCGCTATCACGCCTCGCGCACGGTCGTGTTCTCCTACGATCCGGCTCGCACCCGGCTCGATGCGCGCGCGATCGTGACCGCCGACAGCGAACCGGGCGAGGGCGAGCTGGGGCTGCTGCGCGAGACGGTGATCGTGGAGATCGGCGAGCGCCACCTTGACGATCTCGTGACGATCGCCGACCCGCTGGTGGTGACCGACCTGGCAACGCTGCTGTGGTCTCCGCACGGTCACCCCGAGGCTGTGGACACGCTGCTCGCGCTGGCGCAGGCGGTGCTGGTGGACTCGGTCGAGGACCCCAGCTATGGCGAGGCGATACGGCGCGCGTGCGAGCTGGGACGGCGAGCGTACGTGGTGGACCTCGCGTGGTTGCGCAGCACGCCGTGGCGCGAGCGGCTGGCGTCCGCTTTCGACCCGCCCGCGATGCGCGCCGAGCTGCAGCG
>DATNKN010000416.1:0-3212 GCA_035603375.1 Solirubrobacteraceae bacterium | reverse complement strand
GAGGCCCGCCGATGTAGACGCCGTCGAGGGACATGGAACGGGCACTCGACTGGGCGATCCGATCGAGGCGCAAGCGCTGCAGGCCGTCTATGGAGCGGACGATGCCTCACAGCGCACCCTTTGGCTGGGCTCGATCAAGTCAAACATAGGCCACACCCAGGCCGCGGCGGGGGTTGCTGGCGTGATCAAGATGACGATGGCGATGCGCCACGAAGCGTTGCCGCGGACACTGCACATCAAGGAGCCCTCGAAGCATGTCGACTGGTCAGCTGGGCCGGTATCTCTTTTGAGGGAGGAGCGCTCATGGGAGCGCAACGGCAAGCCGCGTCGCGCGGGGGTCTCCTCGTTTGGTATCAGTGGAACCAACGCGCATTTGATCCTCGAGGAGGCGCCAGCCGAGGCTTCGCTCATCGGCAGCACATACGCCACAGTCCTCGATGAGCCTGAGGGTGGCCTGGAGATGGCTCGCTCCCCTGCACTCGACGCTCTGCCATGGGTGCTCTCAGCCAAGAACGAGCATGCGCTTCGTGACCAGGCGCGAAGGCTTCTCGCCTATGTAGAACGCTGCCCGGATATCGATGTCGTGGACGTCGGGCGATCGCTTGCCGGACGTGCACAGCTCGAGCAGCGCGCGGTCGTGGTAGGCGCCGATCGCGACGAGTTGCTGGTTGGTCTGAATCAGCTTGCCAATGGGCAGGACTCGCCTACCCTGGTATCTGGTCGAGTCGGCGGTGCGGGCCGACTTGCTTTGCTGTTTACAGGCCAAGGTTCCCAGCGAGTAGGGATGGGGGCAGAGCTCTCGCGGCAGTTCCCGGTGTTCCGAAGCGCCTTCGAGGAGGCGTGTGGACATTTCGATCAGCATCTGGGTTGCTCATTGGCGCAATTGGTGCTCGGCGATGCATCTCCGCGCGATGGAGCCCACGACAATGTGCCTGGAAGGGAGGGGCCATCGCACGAGCAGGAGCGCTCGGGCGCACCCGAGCAGCACGGTCTCCTGGATGACACAATGTTCGCGCAGGCTGGTTTGTTTTCACTCGAGCTGGCTCTTTTCCGCTTGGTCGAGGCGTGGGGCATAAGGCCCGACTATCTGGTGGGCCATTCCGTTGGCGAGCTTGTCGCCGCCTGTGTGGCGGGTGTGTTCTCGCTCGATGATGCGTGCAGGCTGGTAGCCGCTAGGGGTCGACTGATGGGTCGTTTGCCGGCGGGCGGGGCGATGCTTGCCATCCAGGCCTCTGAGCAGGAGGCTCGTGAGTCGCTCGATCTATATGAGGGGCGGGTCGCGCTCGCCGCTATCAACAGTCCCTCCTCGATCGTGCTCTCCGGGGAGGAGGATGCGGTGTGGGATCTCCAGAAGCTCTGGGAAAAGCGGGGTCGCAAGGTAAAACTGCTGCGGGTTTCACACGCTTTTCACTCCCACCTGATCGACGCGATGCTCGAGGAGTATCGCGAGGTGGCGGAGAGTGTGTCGCTCAGCGCACCCACGATCCCGGTCTTCTCGAATGTGACCGGCACCGCGCTACGCGCGGAGCAGGCATGTTCGGTGGATTATTGGGTGCGTCATGCTCGTGAGACGGTGCGCTTCGCCGAGGAGGTGCAGGGACTCTACGAGCAAGGCACTCGCAGCTTCTTGGAGCTTGGCCCCGACGGGACGCTGAGTTCGATGGTCCGCGAGTGTGTTGCCGATCGCACGCCCGCCGATCGGGATGAGCAGTCGCTCGTGGCGGTACCGCTCCTGCGCGAGCGGCGCTCTGAGGTGCGCACGACGCTCGCCGGGCTAGCGCAGGCGTGGGCGCGTGGCGGGCAACTCGATTGGACGGGCGTGTTCGAGGGGCTGGGAGCCCGAAGTGTGGAGCTGCCCACCTATGCCTTCCAGCGTGAGCGTTACTGGCTGGAAAGGGTGGTGGGTGCGACCGATCTGGCTTCCCTTGGGCAAAGCTCGCCAGAGCACCCCTTGCTCGGAGCGACGGTCGAGCTGGCGGCCGATCGCGGCTGGGTCTTCACGGGATGCATCTCGTTGGACACGCATCCGTGGCTTGCCGACCATGTCGTGACGGGCACCATCTTGCTGCCAGGAACGGCATTCTTGGAGCTGGCGCTTCGTGCCTGCAGTCAAGCGGGGATGGAGGGCGTCTCTGAGCTGACGCTGCACGCCCCCTTGATCCTCCCCGAGGAGGAGGCACTCGAGATCCAGGTTTCGGTTGGGGAGATCAAGGAGTCAGGCGCGCGTGAGCTGAGCATCAATTCTCGTCCGGTGCGATCCGATGAGGATCCGTGGATCGAGCGCGAATGGGTCTCCCACGCGAGCGGCACGCTCAACGCGCGCACCGCAAGCGAGGACATTGGCGTTTCCAAGCCTCTCCATTCGGCAAAGCTCTCGCTCCTAGGAGACCCATGGCCACCGCGTGAGGCCGAACCTATAGAGATCGACGATCTCTATGACCGTCTGGCCGGAATCGGCTTTGAATACGGTCCCGCCTTTCAGGGACTCAAGGCTGCTTGGCGACACGAGGAGCAGATATTCGCCGAGGTCGCCCTTCCCGATGAGTACCGAGCGCAGGCCAACTCCTTCGCGATCCACCCGGCGCTGCTCGATAGCGCATTTCACGCGGTACTGGGCAAGGACGCAGATGATGGCTCTATTCGGATTCCGTTCTCCTTTGGCGGCGCGCAGATGCGCACATCGGGTGCCAGCTCGCTACGGATCTGCCTGTCGGCCGCAGCTGAGCAGGGCGTCTCGCTGACCGCCGCGGATGAGACGGGCGCACTCGTCGGTTGGATTGACTCGGTGCTCGCACGTCCACTCGCCGACGAGCACCTCTCAAGTAAGCGTCGTATTTCGCATAACCGCCTGTTCGGTCTTGATTGGGTGAAGGTCCCGCCGGCTCGTGGCGGTCACCGTCGTGGGCGATGGATCATGTTGAGGGAGGGTGCGAGCGATAGCTCGATGCCAAACGTCGTCGAGACAGCCTATGACCACATTGGGTCATTGGTCGAAGCGTTGGATCGTGGCGATCCCGTACCGGAGGTCGTGCTTGTCGACGTGTCAGCCGCGCCGCGGGAGAGCAGTGAGAGCACGTCCCACGCTGATGAGCGGATGGATGGTGAAAGGTCGAGGAGCGACGGCCGACAGGCTCAGCATCTGCCCGGGTCGGCTCACGCCTTGGTAAACCAGTCGTTGGGAACACTGCAGCAGTGGCTCGCTGAGGAGCGAC
>DATNKN010000408.1:0-4071 GCA_035603375.1 Solirubrobacteraceae bacterium | reverse complement strand
CGCTCGCGGCGCTCCAGCAGCAGCTCTTCGTCGAGTCGTCGCACGATGCGCGAGACGCTGCCGTCATCGAGACCGGTGGCCGTGACGAGCTCCTTCTGGCGCCACCACCGGCCAGGGTCCTCGAGTAGGACGCGCGTCACGCGGGCACTCTTGGGAGCGAACGGGGAGGATGGTCGCCCTCGTGAGCGAAACAGGTTGGGGCGACCCTGGACCCGCACGTAGAGATCTTCGCTGCGGATGTGGGCGTTGCCGGACAGGTCGATCCAGCTGAGCCCCGCTTCCTCTGCCGCGCGGGCTCCCGCGGGAGTCATGTGTGGCACCACTAGGACCGGAATCGTGTCGTCACGTCGGAGGTCGCGCATCCGCCTCGCCGTGTCGGCGACGCGGCCGGGCTGGCTCGAAGCCTTGACCTGGAAGACCCAGCGATGGCCCTGCTCGTCGTAACCAACGAGATCGACCCCGTCATCCGCCGCGGAAGGCGCGTCGAGACGCACGCCAGGCTCGCCCAGCAACTCAGCCAGGATCTCCGGCAGGCGATGCGTCGCCTCCCGCTCGATCGCCAACGCTCCCTCCTGCACTTATCGCTCCATTGCCATCATTTTGCAGGAAAGTATTATACGCAGGAGTTTTAGCGGTTGCTGCAAGAATTCGATCACCTGCAACGCACTGCATGTCTTGTCCTTTACGCAGGAGATACTTGAGGGAGACGACCGAGCACTGCGCAGTCGGGCTCGGGCGGCGCTGCGTTTCCGGGGTGCGTGCGATAGGTCAGGAGCTGCGTGATGGCGGCCAAGCTCGTCAAGACGGAAACGCGGGGCATCTATCGGCGGCACGCGAAGGACTGCGATCGAGTCGGCCGTTGTAAATGCCCCTACGTGGTCGTCTATCGCAGGAAGACGCGCACGTTTATCCGTCTCGTGGAAGCTCGCGAGGGTAAGGCGGCAATGGAGCGTGAGGCGAAGCTGACGGGAGGGCATGCTGCCGGGCTGCACCGAGACGAGCCTCGCGATGGATGCCCCGACTGCGAGCGCGAACTTGCTGCGCGTGGGCAAATCGCTCCGTTCTTCCCCGCGTATGCGTTGGAGTGGGTCGAGCGCTATCAGGGCACCGGCCGACGGGGCTATCGTGAGGAAACGCGCGACGAAGATCGCCGCCTGCTGAAGCGCTACGCGCTGAAGTTCTTCGCTGCCGATCTGCGTGTCAGTCACGTGGGACCGCGTCTGGTTTCGGAGTTCATCGGCTGGCTGGTCAAGCAGCCGAACCAGCGGGGCGGCACGCTCTCGGACAAGTCCGTGAAGAACGCACTGCAGCCCGTCTCCTCATGCCTCGCGACGGCTCGGCGCGAGGGTCTGATTGAGCGCAACCCCTGTGACGATGCTGTACTGCCTCACCGGCCGAGGATCGAGGAGGACGAGGAGAATCCACGCCCGTTCCCCCGCCTCGAGATCGAGGACGCAGACGGCAAGATCGAGATCTTCGAGAGCATGGAGCTCGTCATCTCGCTCATCAATCCAAAGCACCAGCTGATGTTCGAACTGCTCGCGGCCACAGGGGCCCGTCGTTCGGAGCTGATCGCGTTCAAGGTCCATGATCTGAGTCTCAATGGCGAGGAGCCATACGTGAAGATCCGTCGCCGCATCCGCCGGCGACGTGGGATGGGGCTCGTCGTGGGCGCGTTGAAGTCTCGCTACGCCAAGCGCGACCTGCCGGTTTCGATCGAGGTGGCCGACCGGCTCAGGGCCCACATTGCTGGGCGCTCCCGGAACGACTGGGTGTTCGCCTCTGCGACCGGGGCGCCGCTTGACCCCGCCAACCTCGCTAACCGGGTGCTGGCGCCGGCGTG
The DNA here is from genome assembly GCA_035603375.1 of Solirubrobacteraceae bacterium. Taxonomy (GTDB): domain Bacteria; phylum Actinomycetota; class Thermoleophilia; order Solirubrobacterales; family Solirubrobacteraceae; genus Palsa-744. The sequence continues at coordinate 2,228 of DATNKN010000408.1, read as the reverse complement.
CGAGGAGGCCGCCGTCGAGTGGGCAGGCTTCCACACCTTCCGCCATACCGTTGCGTCGCGACTCTTCGCCGAAGGGCGCAACATCCTCCAGGTCCAGCGCTGGCTTGGCCACCATTCCCCGAGCTTCACGCTCGACACCTATGTCCACCTGCTCGACAAGGACCTCGGGCGGCCCCTCGAGTCGCTTTGGGTCAAGGAAAAACCACGCCAAGGTCCAGAAAAGCGCGGCAAGCGCGATAGTCGCCGCATCCGCGAAAATGGTGGATTAACGGGGCAAACGCCAGAGAGCCGCAAAGCGCAGCGCTCTGATCCCGGCTCATAACCCGAAGGTCGCAGGTTCGAATCCTGCCCCCGCTACTTCACGAAAGCCCTGGAAATCCAGGGCTTTGTGGTTTTTGGGTTGGGTGGGCTGGTGGTTTGGGACGGGGGATGTGAACGGGAGTGCGAACATCCCGTTGACGCTGGTCATTGTCATTTGCGATCGACGTAGCGCAATCATTGGCTCCGCGCCCGCCAGTTGCAGGTTCAGCTGCCACAAGTTGCGAGTGTTGGATTTCGGCTAGTTTTTCGACCTGTGCGCACCCTAATGCCAGCACTGACCGCATGACTGTGCGGACGATGGACCCGACGCAGGTCCGGAGCTTGCAGCAGCACTGCGAGGCCGCTACGGCCCTCGACGATCAGGCGCTAGGGGATCTGAGAGCGCTTGTCGGGCAGCTGTCCGGGCTGATGGTGCTGCCGCTGATCGGAGCAGGCGGATCGCACGACTGTGGCATGCGTCTAGCCTCGCAGCTCGGTCGGGATCTGCTAGCCGACTGGGAAGCTGACTCGACCTACGATCCACGCCCGGGCGGCGTGACCGCGGATCTCGGTCGTGTCGCCGAAGCCATTTATCTGGGTCGCGCCAACAGCCAGCAGGCTGTGCTCGACGCGATCGGCATCCCCGACCGCTCGCTCTGGCCTGCCGCCGACGAACTCGACGAGCACTTTTGTGCGTACCGGGTGCTCGCCCGGCTCGCGCGTGAGGGGCTATTCGATCATGCCGCGAGCCTGAACTATGACTGTGGGGGCGAGGCCGGCATGAAGGCCGAGGGGTTCTCGGTGAACTCCGCTACCGCCGCAGGGAGGAGCTGGAACGACCACGCGACCGTGGTCGCCGACGCGAGCGCCAATGACTCGCCGAAGCAGCGTGGAAACTTCGTATTCGTCAAGGCGCACGGCTGCGCCGAGCACTACCGCGATGAGGTCGCCCGGGCGCCCAGCTGTGGCGCCGAGAACGAGATCATCATCCGCCGAGCGCAGCTGTTGAATTGGCGTAAAGACCTGTGGGCGCAGGACTTCCTGCGGTCGAAGGCTCGCAACCATATGCTGCTGCTGGTGGGTTTCTCTGGACAGGACCCTGTCATCTACAGCGAGATTGAACAGGTGCTCAACGACGTGTACCGAAATACGACGCCGAACGGGAAACCCAGGGTCGTCGTGATCGACTACCAGCCGGACACCCCGGAGCTGCTCGGTCTTATCTCGACCGGTCTCGGCGGCGAGTGCCCCGATCCGGACGCCGTCACATCGATTGCAACGACCAGCGGTACGACGACAGCGGCGATGATGGTGCTGCTCGCGGAGATGCTTGCGCTTGCGCTCGCCGATCCGCTCGCAGCGGCCGGTGTGAATGTGCCAGCGGCGGTGGACGGGCGCCTCGCGATGCTTGTGCTGGCGGCGCCGGTGATGCTGCGTTGGTCGTATCTGTTGCGGGAGGCCGAACCGGAGCGAGCGTTCATCCAACGGATCAATTTGCAGGAGGCGGCAGAGCGCGGCTACGTTCCGCTACGTGCCAACACGGAGACGACGGCCCGCGCGATCGCCTCGCGGATCGCGGTGCGACGTGCGCTCGGCGTGGGCGACCCGGAGAGCACGGTCGAGGTGCTCTCAAATTGCGGCTGGGTCATCTCCCCCGCGCAGGGGACGGCTTGGCTTCCAGTTGGGGTCGGGCATGAGCAGCTGCTATCCGCAGCGGCGCCGAGCGGCACGCTCGATCACGCGAGGCAGGTGCTTCCGCGTCCGACGGGGCTCGAATGTGTCCTTGTCTCTGACGGCGCGGCCGGGCGGCGAGGTATCTCCCTGGACACTGGCAAGGAGGTGGCCGTCCCGTGAGTGATGCGAGTGAGCGGATCCTAGTACGGCTGGAGGAGGTCGGGTTCCAGGTGCGTCGAGGCGGGCTCGCGCCG
>DATNKN010000396.1:0-7946 GCA_035603375.1 Solirubrobacteraceae bacterium | reverse complement strand
ATCGCCTCCCACCCTGGTCTTGGTGTGCAAACGCACGCGGCGCGCGAAGCTCAGTATGCGGCCAACTCGCGCCAGGCGCTACAGGGTCTAAGCGAGATCTCGACTCTGCTCTTGATCGCGGCCGCCGTCGCTGTCGCCTCGGCGCTGAGTGCCACGATCTGGCAGCGCCGACCGCTCTTGGCGTCGCTAAAGATCCAGGGCTATGACCGCTATCAGCTCTGGCGTGCGCTGTTGCTAGAGAGCATGGTGGTGCTTGGCTTCGGCTGTGCGATCGGGGCGGTGCTCGGCGTGTATGGGCATGTGCTTGCCAGTCGCTGGCTGACGCTCACGACCGGGTTCTCCGCGCCCTTCTCTCTCGGTGTGCCGCAGGTGCTCGTCGATGTCGCGCTGGTGGGCGGCATTGGTCTGATCGTTGTCGCGCTTCCGGGCCTGGCTGCCGCGCGAGTGTCCTCTCGCGTCGCCCTGCAGGAGTGAGCGGCCTCGGTGTCCCCACTGTCGTTCTTCAGAATTGACTAGTTTCACGGGCTCGCCCACGCGATGCTATGCGCGTGGGCGTCCGCGGATTATTTAGGGGGGGAATAGACCCGGCGTTCGTAGCCACGGCGGCACGATATTGGCTGGGTGTGTTTCCATTTGCGTGTGGTGAAATCCACCGCTGGGAACGGCGTGCCGGCATGATCCCCGACCCGCTGTTGCGCAGGCTCGCACTGCAGGCGCTGCGCGCCGAGCGCGGCAACCTGGAGGGCGCGGTGGCATACGCGGCCTTTGTGCCTCGCTTATACAGAACCGTGGTGGCGTGTGCGGCGATGGCCTTCCAGGCAGCATACGATTATGCCGACGCGATCTCCGAGGAGCCGGGCGGCGCCGGGCCGGGCCGCGTGCGCCACTTGCACCAGGCGCTCCTGGTTGCATTGCGGCCGGGTGTTGCCCATCTCGATTACCACAGTGGGCGCGACGACGGCGGTTACCTCAATTGCTTGGTGGAGAGGTGCAGGGCCTCGCTGCGAATACTGCCGTCGTTTCCGAAAGTCGCGCACCAACTGCAACGCGCCGCCGCACGCATTGTCACTTATCAAGAGCTGAATCACGGGCAGGCGGAAGTTTCATATCGAGCATTTGCCGCGTGGGCAGCGGTGGAGACACCGCCGGGCAGCGACCTCAGCTGGTGGGAGACGGGCGCCGCCGCGGGCTCCTCGTTGCTCGTGTTCGCGCTGATGGCGCTCGCGGCCCAGCCAATCGTGCGAGCAGAACGCATCGCGGCGCTCGAGAGCGCCTACTTTCCCTGGGTCTGCTCGCTGCACACCCTGCTCGACAGTCTTGTCGACGAGTACGAGGACCGTGCTACCGACCAGCACTCGCTAACCGCCCGCTACCGCTCGCGCGAGGAAGCGGCCGGGCGCCTGCACACTCTGGCGACACGCGCGGTTCGTCACACAAAAGCCCTCCACCAATCCGACTGCCACACGATGATCGTGGTCGCGATGGTCAGTTTCTACCTATCCGCGCCACAGGCAAGGGAGCCGCACGCCCGACTTGCGAGCGAGCAGGTCCTGCAGGCCCTGGGTGAGCACGTGGCCCCCGCGATGCTGGTGTTGCGAGCGCGGCGCGCGGCTCGGTGGGTGGGGCGTGCACGGGAGCAGCCAGGGGGATCGTCGAGCCGCTCGGAGAGGCGCGCTTGACAAGTGACTATCTGGGGCGATTATCCCCTAGACGTAGGTAGATTTGCTATGATGTGGCTATGTCCAAGGTCAACCGCAACGAACCAAAGCGCTCCAGGGCATCGGAGTCGCAGTACTCGCTTATGGAGTTCGCACGGGAGTTTCCCGACGATGCTGCGTGTCTAGAGCACTTGTGGCGTTCGCGGTTCTCTGCCGATGGCTCGCACGCCCACTGTCCCAAGTGTAGGCGCGAACGGAAGTTCCACCGTGTCGCGTCGCGGCCCTCATGGTCTTGCGACTCGTGCGGACACCATATCCACCCTACGGCCGGCACGATCTTCCATAGGTCCGCTACGTCGCTACAACTTTGGTTCTACGTCATGTACGTGATGACTAGTACTCGCTGCGGAGTGTCCGCCAAGGCGATCGAGCGTGAGATCGGCGTCGGATACAAGACCGCGTGGCGGATGTGCAACCTGATCCGCACCCACCTAATGACCCAAGACGACTCAAGGAAGCTCAAAGGCTCCGTTGAGGCTGACGAGACGGCGTATGGCGGCAAGCCGAAGGTGTCGATGACGCGCGGAATGTCACCGTCGGAGGTCCAGAAGTTCGCCAAGGCCCGCAAGACCGGGATCGTGGCGATGGTCGAGCGCGGCGGCAGAGTCCGCGCATATGTGACGCCGCGCGAGGGAGCGCTAGAGACCGTAAGTCTGCATGTGGACCCCAAGGCCACCGTCTACACCGACGAGTGGGCCGGATATCGCAACCTACACACCACCCATCCGACGCACTACACGATCAAGCACACGGATCGTGTCTACGCGAGTGGAGATGTCCACACGCAAACCATCGAGGGGTTCTTTGGCAACGTCAAGAACGGCATCGCCGGGAACTACCACGGCGTGTCCGTGAAGTGGCTTCAGTCCTACATAAACGAGTACGTCTGGCGTTACAACCACCGCCACGACCAGCGGACAATGTTCGCTGAACTAGTGGGTCGTGCCGTTGCCGTAAGACCTAAGTTGTCTTAAGCGTCAGCAGGGATAAGCCCAGTACGCTCCAGGTGCTGCGGGTCGCCGTCATCTGCGCATCGCATAAACACTGTTGGCGTCGCATTCTCCATTATCCCGCAAGGATAAAGCGCGTCTAGTGTGTCATGTCGGAAATCGTGAAGAGTGCCCCCCTTGCTAGACCAGTCGGCGCCTCTGATCTGCTTCGCAACGTGACAGAATCTTGCGTCAATTGCATAGATCGCGATCTTCAGGAACCCTGATTCGTGAGTGCGATCTGCACAGATTTCGAACCCCCATAACTCAAATAGAGCGATGTAGCAGTGAAGGTCGTTGCCGTCGCCGTCAGGCTCAGGCAGGCCGTCTGGCCAGTAGATGCCAGGCTCATACCAGTGGGCGATGTCTCGTATCAGCCAAGCAGTACAGTTGTACTGGTCGGTGGGCTGGCTGGTTATACGATGATGAGCCGAGACGAGCGACGGATATTGCGCGTAGAGATCGGCGAGGTCAGGCGTGCTCAACGGGATGAACGAAGCTTGCCCCAAGCTACCCATGCTGCCGCTGCCTCGGGAATGGTCTCCTTGCCCGCTCCGGGCGGGAAGGGTGTCAAAGAGCCGAGCAGCCGCAACCATATTGGTCGGCTTCCCGGCACCTGGAGACGCTCCAAGATCCACGGAATGCACGATTCACCGATAGCTAGAATCTCGGAGTAGGCAGGGTGCCTAACAGCGAGTCGCGTGGATGAAAGGCCGCGCGTCACAGTGACAAGCTCGTCGGCGAGTTCCTCGAAAAGGGATCTCGCATCGTCATCATTTACAGTCGGCCGGCTCGCTAGGAGCTCGTCAAGAGACGATCGACTCTCTACCGTTTCGTCGTCATCTGGCCAGTCGGCGTGATCACTTGTTGGACGCTCAAGCAGGCCAGCACTACTCATAGCTCACAACCTTGTAGAGGCTTAAGCATGGATACCCTTAGCTCGTCGGCCACCTTTCGAGCGGATGCGATCGTCGAAAACATAGCTGCGACGATATCATCGACATCCTCTAGCGGCGCAACATCTAGTTCGACATCACAGAACACGGCGACGGGAGGCAGGTCTTCAGGGCGCCAAAGCGAGGAAGGCGAATTTATGTCCTCGATTCCACGACTGAGGGGCCGCGCAAGACGTCCGGTGGCCTCCGCTGCCTCGACTATGCCAGCTTGTAGATGATAGTCGTCGAACGGGACTTCAAGCTTGCCATCGAGAGAGAGCGCGAAGTCTGTAACACGACCTGGATGGTCGACACCTAGGAAGGCTGCGGCAGCAAGCGCACGAGCTTCGTCGTAGGACTTTGCGCAGGGCTCAAGCGATTGGAATTTGAAGAGGGGATAGCTCCGCAAGTCGGGGTTGAGCGCCTCGACGATGGACTCTGTAGCCGCACGGAGGACATCAACATTGGCCTCGGGCGTTAGCATTCCGATTAGAAGGCCATCAGGCGCAAAGGAAATCACCTGGTGCGGCCCTTCTAGGCGTATAGCAAGTTGCGCAGGACGGTCTAGAAAGCGGCGCAGAAGCCCCTTACGTTCTATGTCCCGCACCACCTCGTAGCGGTGCTCGTAGAATCCAACATTCTGGCGCCAGGAAAAGCTGGCCCTCTGTGTCCAGATCGGCATTACGGATCTAGGTTATGTCTTGTTGGGATGTTATGCACTCCGGAGCTTCTGATCGTTTCGTCCAGCCCTCATCGCTTCGGATTCCGTCGGGCGGTGGGCTCAGCCGGATGCAGCTTAGGCGCAACCCTCTCAAGATTCCTCAGGAACGCCTCACGGCTCGGAATCGGTATCTCAAGCGGCTCGCCACTCTTTGGTTCTGTCATCTGAGTGGGACCTTGAAGGGCCATCGCACGATCCCAAGCGCTGCGGGCCTCATCGCGCTCTAGGTCTGCCTCGCGGCGCTCATGTTCGGCGCCCTCTGGCTCGCCGCGTTCGTCAAGGAACCGTGCGGACTCTTCGCGGAGCGCTACTCGACGTTCGTGGCTTTCGGCCTCGGCCGTTAGTCGCTTTGCTTCGCTTAGCGCGTCGCGCTGATTCGGATGGGTAGGCTCCCGCTCGTGATCGTCGGTCATATAGGGCGAGGGTAGCGCGGTGCGCCGATGCGTCTTTTGCAGCCAGGGGATCACCCGGGGCACACCTCCGGAGCACGTCATCCCACAGTGGATCGCGCGAGCCTACCCCGATGCGATGTTCACGACCAAGCACAGCAATGGCCGCGAGATCAAATCGAAGGTCATCGAGATTAGAGCGCACAGCGTTTGCGCGGGTTGCAACCACGGTTGGATGAGCGATCTCGAGACGAAGGCATCGCCACTGCTTAAGCCGATGCTAAAAGGCAATACGCAGGGCCTGTCGATAGAGCAGCAAGCCTGCCTGGCACAGTGGGCGACCAAGACAGCCATGACGCTTGACCAGACCTATCTGCGCCAAGAACGCGTCTTTTCGAGCGGTGAGTGTAAGCAGCTTATGGACCGGAAGATGCCACCACCAGGGACCGGCGTGCAACTCGCGCGCTACGCGGGTACCGGGGTCTTTCTTGAGTTCGGGCACAACGATCTATACCGGACCGGTATCGCGGACGTGTCGAACCCCGGTCCGCCAGACGGGCACCGTACGGCCATCCGGATAGACAAGCTCATATGTGAAGTCAACATGACCAGCGACTCGAACCTCGACCTCCGAGCCGCCAACAATGACGTCCGCGATATCCTGCTGCCGATCTGGCCCTCCACGCTGGTGCCCCTCGCGTGGCCTCCGCGCGTCGCTATGAGTAACGATACTTGGCGGTCGTTTATCGAGCCGGATCTTCCCGATGCGGGCAAGTCGCCGGGACCAGGACACAGGGGAATAATCCGCCGTCCGGCGCCATCGGAACCGTCGTGACAGGCGGAAATGCATCAGCGAAAGTTCCCTCTGCACTGAGACTCGACACAACGAGTGCCGGGCCTCAACACTCCGCCTACATCTCGATAGCCACCGCCGCTAGCGCCGCCCGAGTAGCCCAAACGAACTCGCCACAACGATGCACCAGGCCCGCGCCGTGCAAGCGCGCGAGCGCGTCTTCGACCTCCATCTGATCGCCGATTTCCAGCACAAGCTCGCGTACAGCCCAAGGCCGCTGCTCGTCGGGCAGCGTTAGCCGGTTGTAGATGCCGAACTCGATGACACTGCTCTCGCGCAGGACATCGCTCTGGTTTGCCGAAGGGTCGCTCTGCATGGGAGTTCACGCTCCTTTGCCACGGCCCCCGGCTGTTAGCGCAGCGCGGGGGCCAAATTGGATAGAGCGCCGCAGCGTAGGCACCCCCTCGGACACCAAATCTACCTACTTCTAGGGGATAATCGCCCCATCTGGTCACCTATCATGGCGGCCATGGACGAGGTGTTCAGGGCGCTGGCCGATCCGACGCGCAGGAGCTTGCTCGATGAGCTATTCGAGTGCGATGGGCAGACGCTGAGCGCGCTGGAGCGGCGCCTGCCGATGACGCGTTTTGGCGTGATGAAGCATCTGCGGGTGCTCGAGGAGGCCGGTCTTGTGGTCACGCGCAAGCGCGGTCGGGAGAAGCTGCACTTCCTGAACCCCGTTCCGATCCGGCTCGTTCACGACAGGTGGGTGAGCAAGTACGCGGAGCCCTGGGCGGCAGCGCTCGGTGCTATCAAGAAGACGATCGAGGAGGACACGATGGAGAAGGTGTTTGAGATCTACATTAAGACGACCCCCGAGCGACTGTGGGAGGCGATTGTCGATCCTAAGCTACGGAGTCGGTACAACTTCGGCGTCGGCGTTGAGTCCGACTGGACGGCCGGCTCGAGCTACACGGCAAGGCATGCGATGGCGGACGCTCCGCTGTGCGCCGGCGAGAACCTGGAGGTCGATCGACCGCGCCGGCTGGTGCAGAGCTTCAATGCTTTGTGGGGCGAGGACGTCAAGCGCGAAGCGACCTCGAGGGTCACATGGGAGATCGAAGCGGTCGGCGACTCGTGCCGGCTGACAGTCACGCACGACGAGCTACGTGAGGGTGCAAACGAAGAACTCTACGGCGGCTGGCCGATGATCCTCTCTGGCCTGAAGACGCTGCTTGAGACAGGCGAGTCACTGACCACGCCGGGCTCGCTGCTCTATGCACAGGGCCCCGGGGCGGCCGCGTGAGGGGCGGAAATCCGTGCAGCGTGCCTGTGCGTCAGCATGCGTTTCGTCGTACCCGTTGCGCAACGTGTCACAACCGGGCCTCGCCCTCAAACCAGCGAATCGCGCACGGCGCACACGGCCGCTTGCAGGCGGTTCTCCACGCCCAGCTTGAGCAGGATGTTGGAGATGTGGTTCTTGACCGTGTAGGGGCTGATGAACAGCTCCTGCGCTATCGCCGCGTTGTCCTTGCCATCGACCACCAGGCGCAGAACCTCCCGCTCCCGTGTGGAGAGGCTGTCGATCGCCGGCCCCGCGTCGTTTTGGCGATGGCCGCGCAGTTGGCGCAGGAGCGCCGTCGCCATGCGCGGGGAAACCATCGAGTCGCCGATCGCGGCGGCGCGCACGCCCGCGACGATGTCCTCGACCGAGGCGTCCTTGAGCAGGTAGCCGCACGCGCCGGCGAGCACTGCGTCGGTGACGTCAGCCTCCTCCGCGGAGATTGTCAGCACGAGCACCTGCGTCTCCGGTGAGATCGCCGCGATTCGGCGGATAGCCTCGTGGCCGGACATGCGCGGCAGGCTCAGGTCCATCACGACCACATCCGGAGTGTGGCGCTCGATCGTCTGGAGGCCCGACTCGGCGGTCGAGGCTTCTCCGACGACCTCGATTTCCTCCTGCTGGAGCAACTCGCGCAGCCCAGAGCGAAACAGCACGTGGTCATCGATCACGACCACTTTGATTGGCGTGGGCATCGCGCTCGCAGTCTAGAGCGAACGCCCGCTCTGGGGGCGCTCGCGTTCATGTACTGAACATCACTATGAGTCGGTGGAGCCATTGACCGACACCACCCGGAGGCCGTCTAATTCATGGCGAGCTAATCAGCCTACATATACGGGTTCGGATTCTTGGAGAGACAGCGGGGGGTCTGGAGCGCTCGGATCCGGTGGAGTCCAAGGAAGGAGCAGGCCACCGTGTGCGGGATAATCGGGTATGTCGGCCGTCGGCCGTGTGAGCAGATCCTCTTGAGGGGTCTTGAGCGTTTGGAGTATCGGGGTTATGACTCGGCGGGTATCGCGCTGCAGCGCGACGGCCACATAGAGTCGGTCCGTGCCGTCG
>DATNKN010000089.1:0-5392 GCA_035603375.1 Solirubrobacteraceae bacterium | reverse complement strand
TCCAGTCGCCGCCGTCGTAGTGCAGCACGCCGGGCGTCTGCGCTTCGCCGCTTGACCCGCCGGAAGCGCTCGAACCCGATCCGCTCGACCCAGACGAGCCAGACGACCCGCTGGAGCCGTTTGACCCGCTCGACCCCCCGGACCCGCTGGACCCGCTCGACCCGCCGGACCCGCTGGGCGGATTGGCCTGCACCGGGATGATCAGCACGCCCGTCATGTGGTTGGCTTCGTCCAGCGCGGCCATCACCGGCTTGGTGGACCCGGTGGCGGACGTGTTGGTGCTCAGCAACTGTTCGTCGCTGCCGAGCACCGGCGTTGGTTCGGTGGCGGTCGGGGTGGTGCTCGGCCCTGGTGCTCGCGCGAATGCGCCGCCGGGATCGCGTGTGACGATTGTGGGTGCGCCTTTGAACCCCGGTTCTTCGCTCCCTGCGAGCACCACGCCGCCGTCGGGCGTTACCTCACTGCCCCACCAGTCAATGGGAAGCGCTTCGCCCTGGCCGCCGTCGACGGGCACGATCTGCCAGCTCCCACTCTGGGTGGTGTAGCGCAATAGCACCTCGCTGTTGGCCAGCGGTGCACCTTCCACGAGCGCTGGCACGCCGCCGAGCTGTCCCTGCGCCCATGTCTCACCCGGCGCCTCGCCTGGCGAGGGGCCGATCACCGCCACGTTCGATGCGGGCAGGCCGATTTCGGGCTGGAAGCTCAGCGCGCCGCTTGCCGGCTGCGGGCGTGCCGTGGCCACCGTCGCGATGGCGACGGCTATCGCTGCTGCTGAGAGCAAATGTCGCGTCATTCAGGAAAGCGGGTCGGTTCGAGCAGATCGTTTAGACGATAAATCTGATCGGGATTCTGAACTATACGCCAGACCCTGTGGCGATGCGAGCGTTTGTAGCGCTTCTACGGTTGAACATAACCGGTTTGGCACTTGTGAAGAACTGGAGAATTTCGGTTCTCCAGCTCTTTACATTGGTGGACAGGACCGAGCAGCACCATTGCTTGCATTGCGGGGATCGTTCTTGGTGCGAGCGGTCCTTCTCTCCGTCCTACCGCGCCGCGTATTACCCGAATGAACGCTCCAACCGACCCACCCCTGCCCGACCCATCCGAGGAGCCCTCGGCGCCGTCCTCGCATGCGTCGGGTTCGTCCGCGCATGGTGACACGCATCCGGAGGAGAAGGAAACACAGGGGACTGGAGCGACGGTGAAGGGGGCGCCCAGTGAGGACGTCCGGAGCAAGAACACAAGGACGACAGGCGCGAAGGGGAAGCAGGCGAAGGTGGGGGGAAAGCAGTCGAAGGCAAAGGTGTCCTCTGGCCTTGCCAACCGCCGCCATCCCCTGGTGGTCGCGGTGGGCGACGCGGCGACGATCGTGCGCAAGGCGCTGCTGAGCGACCCCATCAAGCTCTTTCTCGGGGTTGTGTCGGTCGGCCTCGCAATCACGTTCTTCGTGCTGCTCGGCTCGATCGGTCCGTCGAGCACCGGCAGTGAGCTGCCGATCAGCCGTGTAACAACGCTTGCCGACCACAAGCAGGTGGCCGCCGCCACGCTGCTCGACCACGACAATCGCGTCGAGGTGCGGTTCTTGCCCAGCGCCGCGGCGTTCAGTCAGGCCGAAGCGGCGCAGGCCGCCACTGCGATCGCCGCCGCGGGGGGCACGGGCACGACCGATGTGCCATCCGTTACGGCGATCGAACCGTCGCACGAATACTGGGCCGCCTATCCCGCCTCCGGTGCGCAGACACAGGCGCTCATACAGGCGCTACAGCACAGCGGCGCGGCGATCACCGTCGATCAGCAATCCGGCAAGGAGCCGCGCACAATCATCGTGCAGTTCCTGATCCCGATCCTGCTGCTCGTGTGCCTGTTCGCGCTGTTCACGCGCATGGGCGGCGACGGCGAAGCGGGTGGCATCGCGGGCTTCTCCAAGTTCGCCGGCAAGGGACGGCGCAAAGGCAAGGGCACGGTCAGCCGGATCACGTTCGCCGATGTCGCCGGTGCGGGCGAGGCTGTCGCCGAGTTGCGCGAGATCCGCGATTACCTCGCCGACCCATCGCGCTATTTGAAAGTGGGCGCCGCTGCTCCCAAGGGCGTGCTGCTCGTAGGCCCGCCCGGTACGGGAAAGACGCTGCTCGCGCGAGCCGTCGCGGGTGAGGCGGACGCCTCCTTCTTCTCGCTGTCGGGGTCGGATTTCGTCGAGTCGCTCGTGGGTGTCGGCGCGGCGCGTGTGCGCGACCTGTTCGCCAAGGCACGCAGGGCGGCGCCCGCGATCATCTTCATCGACGAGTTCGACGCCGCCGGACGCAAGCGCGGCGCGGGGATCGGACAGGGCAACGACGAGCGCGAGCAGACGCTCAACGCGCTATTGGTGGAGATGGACGGCTTCTCCGGCGACGGCGGTCTTGTCGTGATGGGCGCCACCAACCGTCCCGACATCCTCGACCCCGCACTGCTGCGGCCCGGGCGCTTCGACCGTCAGGTCACGATCGACGTGCCCGATGTGCACGGGCGCCTCGAGATCCTGAGGCTCTACGGCGACAAGCGCCCGCTCGCCCCCGACGTGTCGCTCGATGAGATCGCGCGCCAAACCCCAGGGTTCAGCGGCGCGGAGCTAGCCAACGTGATCAACGAGGCCGCGCTGCTATCCGTGCGCGACTCCCAGGAGCTGATCGAGCAGGCAACGCTCGAGGAGGCGATCGACAGGGTGGTCTCAGGGCCCGCGAAGAAGCACATCCTTACAAGAGACGAGCGCTGGCTGATCTCGGTCCACGAGGCCGCCCATGCGGTCGTCGCCGACGCGCTCGGCCAGGAGACCTCCATCCGCAAGCTCTCGATTGTCGCGCGCGGGCGCACGCTCGGCACCGCCGCGCACATGCTGACCGACCGCGACCAGTTGATCCAGCGCGAGGCGGACCTGCTTCGCCACCTGATCGTGATCGTCTCCGGCACCGCCGGCGAGCGGATCGCCTTCGGCGAACTGTCGACCGGGGTGAGCGACGACCTGCACGCCGCGACAACGCTTGCGCGCAGCATGGTCAGCTCTTACGGGATGTCCGAGGCGCTCGGGCCGGTCACGATCGGCGAGAAGGGCGGCGAGGTGTTTCTCGGCGCCTCGCTTCAGGACCTCGGCTCGGTCGGTCCATCCACGCTGGATGTGATCGACCGCGAAGTCGAGCGACTGGTGGGGGATGCCGAAGCCAAGGCGGCCGTTGTGCTCGACCGCAACTGGGAGGCGGTCGAGGAGACCGCCTCGGCACTGCTGGAGCAGGAGACGCTGTCGGGTGTCGGCCTGGAAGCGGTCCTTTCCACGGTGGAGCCGATCGACCTTGAGGATCTGCGCGACGTCGTGCGTCCGCCCGACCCACAGGCCGAGCGTGGGCACGGGGCAGCATGAGCGCGCGCCTAAGAGAGAACGCGGGCGTGGCGGCGCTTGTGATTTCGCTGATCAGCCTCGTGCTCTCGGCGGGGGGCCTTGCCTACGCGGCGCACAGCGTCCTGACGAGCTCTCACAACGTGGCCCATTCGAGCGCCAAGCACGCAAAAGTGGCGCGCGTCGATGGCCATCCGCTCAGCTCCAACCCCTACGCCGGCGGCGTGCTGCTGCTTGGCTCCAACAGGAAGTTCTCCGCGGCGGCGATCCCCACGGTCAAAAACTCCAACGAGCTGGGCGGGCGCACGCTCGCCGACCTCACCCCCGGCTGTGGGCCTACGGATGTGAACCTCGGCACGTGGTGCCTGGAAGCCTCGGCCTACCCCGTTCCGAGCGGCGACGCTGGCAAGAACAACTTCTTCTGGGCCTCTCAGGCGTGCGTGGCGCAGGGCGGTTGGCTGCCGTCGGCCGCCCAACTGATCGGCGCCGCCAAGCGTGTCAGGCTCGAGTCGACGATCCACGACAACCCCAACACCGCGATTGTTCAGCAAGAACCGGCCAATGGCCTGAAGGACCAGCGCGAAATGACCTCCACACTGGTCACGACCGCCGCGGGCTCTGGCGCGTCCGGCTCGGAGGGGGTCAGCGAAGGCTCGCTCGGCAACCCAAGCATCGGCGAACCAAACCCGACGCCCGAGCCGGCTGTCCCCGAGCCGGAGACGCTTCAATACGTGACCGTCTACAGCAATGGCACCAAGGGCGGCTTCGCCGGCTCTGAGCCGGTCGCCAACGCCGAGAACTTCCGCTGCGCCTTCAACGAGTCCCCCGGTGCAAGCAGTAAGACCGAAGAATAGGTAACAAAACTGCCGCTCGCGCATCTACCCGGTCGAGATGACCGCGTCGACCGCTGCCCTCCAACATCCGAGCTTCACCTCGCATGAGCCGATCGCGCGCGCTCTCCACTCGGTAGCCGCGCCGCTTGACCCGCTTCCCCAACTGGCGCGATTGGCGCTGCCCGACCCGTTGCGGCTCGCTGTCCTGGACGACGATCGCGGCTTTGTCACGACGCTGAAGAGGACGCTTGAGCAGCTCGACTGGAAGAGCCACGTGCTCGCTCAGCCGGTTTCGTCGTGGGCGTTGGGGAGGATGAAGCTCCACGTGCTCGTGCTCGACACCGCCGCGGTCGGCGATGACTGGTTGGAGTGGGTCGGCCAAGTCGCCGAGGAGCTGCCCGATCTGAGGATCGTGGTGTGCGCGACATCCTCGACGCTGGGCGAGCGCTTGAGCGCACTGCGTGTGGGCGTCGACGATTGGATGGCCAAGCCTTGCCACACCGAGGAGCTGATCGCGCGTGTGGAAAGCGTGGTGCGCGGACGCAAGCACATCGAGCCAGCCATCGATGAGGCCCCGCTTGTGACGGGCGAGTTGACGATCAGCCCTGGTCATCGTCAGGCGTTCGCACGCGGCACCAGCAGTCGTCTGACGCCGCGCGAGTTCAGTCTCCTGCACCTGCTCGCCAAGCGCGAGAGCTGCGTGATCGATCGGGCCATTGCCTACGCCGAAGTGTGGGGACACCCGATGGCCCAGCGCCGCGACCGCTCGGTCGACGTGCACGTGCGCAGGATCCGCACCAAGCTCAAGCGGGTTTCGCCACGATGGAACTACATCCACACCCACTACGGGGTCGGCTACCGCTTCCGCGCCACGCTCGAGGAAGAGGGGGCGGAGTTGGTCCCGCATGGGGGACTCACGTTACTCCCGGCGTAAAGCACGTGGCCAGGCACTCCACGCCGTCGCCGACCTCCAAGGCGAGCACGCCGGCGGTGTGGCGCTCGTGCTCGACCAACATGTAGGCACCCGGATGATCGACGGTGAGAGTCCGCTCGCCACTTGCCTGCCTGCCGTGTGCCCTTTGGGTATGCCCCTCAGGGTGCGCCCCGTGGGGTGTGCCCGGCAGGGTATCGACCCTTATCGTGCCGGTGCCATCGAGCACCGCCCACACGCCGGCGGCCTCATAAGGCCCTG
>DATNKN010000373.1:0-2562 GCA_035603375.1 Solirubrobacteraceae bacterium | reverse complement strand
TTCGAGAACTGCCACGCCCAGTACGCCACCGCGCTCGGCAGGTCCTCCTCCGGTGGCTTCGGCAGCGCGGCGCGAAACACCGGGTCCTGTAGATAGTTGATATTGCCCTCGCCGCGCAGGAACGGCAGGAAGCCCTCGCTCAGGTCGGCCGGGCGCCAGCCCAGCAGCCACGTGTCGAGCGTCACCACGATCGCCGTGTACCCAGCCGTCTCCGCGCGCGCGATGAAGCTGCGGGCCAACTCGGGATCTCGTGGCCAATACAGCTGATACCAGCACGGTTGCTCACCGGCGGCATCGGCGATCTGCTCGATCGTGTGCGACGCGGCGGTGCTCGCGATCAGCGGCACACCCACGCGCGCGGCCGCGCGCGCGGAGGCCAGCTCGCCCTCGGCGTGCGCCACCGTCTGCACCCCGATCGGCGCCAGCAGCACCGGCGCCGGCAGCTTCGTCCCGAGAACCGTGCGCTCAAGGCTTCGCTCCGAGACGTCCCTGAGCATCCGCGGCACGATCCGCCACAGATCGAACGCCTCGCGATTCGCCCGGATCGTGTGCCCGCGTCCCGCGCCGCCCTGTATATACCCGCGCGGCCCGCGCGAGAGCATCGCATACGCGTCGCGCTCCAACTCGCGCCAGTCCAGTGGTCGGGCCGGCTTGCGCCCGGCGAGCATCCCGGTCGCGTAGATCTCGTGCTCGAAGTTGGAGTAGGGCGGCTCGATGGGCATTCGCTCATCCTATTCGGAGGCCTCGAACGGGGTCGGGTACAGTATTCGCAGGATGACATTCGACCAATCCAAGATCGGGCAGGTCGTCGCTGCACAGATGGAGGCGCTGGAAGGACGCTACGGCGACGATTGCGAGATCGGCAACGTCTGCACTATTGTCGAGGTGCTCGGGCCGCACGGCTCAGATGTGTCGGTGCGCTCCAGCGAAGCGCGTCCGCACACGACTATTGGGCTCTTGCGGATGGCCGAGACGATGATGCTCAATCGGCTTGGTGCCGCTGGGCGTGGTGAGGATGAGTAGCTGAAACGCTGCTCGATGCGCGTTTCGGTGACGCGCCGAAGGGCTCAAAAACGTTACTCGCAGCGCTTTTGTCCATTTTGGCATATCTACAAACAGTGTGAGCTTACTCACACTGTTTGTCTTCAATCGTCCGTTAGCGTGCCTCTGATTGCCTAACCCAGCCGAGTCGTTTCCGTGGATGGAAGCGAGCGGGGGACCCATTGCCAGGCCTGTCTCTTTAACGGTCTGGATGGGGCGAATCGGCCGCTGATGCGGCTGTAACGACCGACCGGAGTGCGTATGGACGCGTGCTGCCGGCGGGACGTGAGCCCGACAGCTAACCCCGTAGGCGGATACACAAGGAGAATCCTTGCTACCCCTCATAACGGGAATTCCCGTAACGTCGGCTGACGTCTCAGTCGCGCCGTTGTTCGCACCCGAAGCGTCTGCTCCCGCACCGCTGAATGTGAAACTGAGTATTCGCCGAGAGCGCCTGAACGTACTCGACGGCAGTGCGGCGACCGTCACTGGCGCGCTGCGCCCGGCGCTGAGCCGCCGCGTTGTGTACCTACAGCGCCTCGCTCGCCACGGCTGGCGGAGCATCGCGCAGACGCTCACCGGTGCGCGCGGGCGCTTCACGTTGCGCTACACCCCGCACCGCCTGCTGAGCGAGCCCGTGCGGGTGCTGCTCGCGGGCGACTCGAGCAACACCGGCGTTCGTCGCTATGTCGGGCATCTGACGTCCTATCGCATCACCCTAGCCTCCTGGTACGGAGGTGGCGGCACGCTCGCCTGTGGCGGGCAGTTGACGAGTGCGACGATGGGCGTCGCGAACAAGACGCTGCCGTGCGGCACGCTCGTGACGCTGCGCTACGACGGGCGCTCGGTGCAAGTGCCCGTGGTGGATCGCGGCCCGTACGTCGAAGGCCGCGAATTCGACCTCACCGAAGCGACCAAGCGCGCGCTCGGCTTCGAAGGCGTGGGCGAGGTGTGGAGTACGCGCTAGCCTTGCTTAGAGCAGATGAGCAAGCCCACGCTACAAAGAAGCCGCAAGCGCGACCATCCGAGCAGGACCGCGCGCCGCAAAGCGATCGCCACGGCGATGGTTGCGGTGCGCTTTGCGCGCATGGCGCGCAAGCTCAAACGCGCCCGGCGCGGTAGCCGCAAGGCGCGTCGCCGCGCCGCGCTGGCATCGGGTGCCGTGTCGATCGGCTCGCTCGCCCTCGGGGCGCTGGCGCTCGGCGCGGTGGCGATCGGGGTGCTTGCGATCCGGCGGTTGGCGATCAAGCGCGCCACCGTCGGCAGGCTCGACATCGGCGAGCTGAAAGTCGCGCGCCTGGAGGTCGAGCAGCTTGTGGTGCACGACCGTAGTTGAATACGCGGTCGTGAGCGATTCGCGCGCCGGCGCCCGAGAGCGGCTGTGGACCTGACCTTCAGCGAGCACGAGCGTGCGTTTCGCGAAGAGCTGCGCGCCTGGCTCGCGTATAACCCGCCGGCCCCCGAACCGAGCGAGGGCGGCGAAGACGCCCACTACGCGTGGCGCAGGGACTGGCAGCGCAA
>DATNKN010000372.1:0-3227 GCA_035603375.1 Solirubrobacteraceae bacterium | reverse complement strand
TTCGTGGCCGAGCGGATCAGGATGCCGTGGTAGGCGCCGATCTTCTCCTTCACCAAGACCTTCAAACGCTCGTCGCTCATGCTGAGATCCTCTCCACAATCCAGTCGATACATGTGGTGAGCGCCTGCACGTCGCTGGGCTCGACCGCCGGGAACATGCCGACGCGCAGCTGGTTGCGCCCCAGCTTGCGGTAGGGCTCGACGTCCACGATGCCATTCGCGCGCAGCGTCCTGGCGACCTCGGCGGCGTCGACGCGCTCGTCGAAGTCGATCGTGCCCACGACCAGCGAGCGGTTGGCGGGTGCGCTCACGAACGGCGTCGCGTAATCGCTGCGCTCAGCCCACTCATACAGGTGCGTGGAGGACTCGGTGGTGCGCGCCACACACCAGTCCAGGCCACCGCCGTCGAGCATCCAGCGGACCTGGTCGGCAAGTAGGAACAGGGTTGCCACGGCCGGGGTGTTGTAGGTCTGGTCCTTGGTCGAGTTTTCGATCGCAATCGGCAGCGATAGCGACGCGGGCGTAAAGCGACCTGAGGAGCCAATCTGCGAAATCCGCTCCAGCGCGGCAGCGCTGAGCAGCACCGCCCATAGCCCCCCATCGCCGGCAAAGCACTTCTGCGGCGCGAAGTAGTAGGCGTCGGCCTGGGACACATCGACGGGAAGGCCGCCCGCGCCGGAGGTGGCGTCGATCAGCACGAGCGCCTCACCTGCCCCTGCCCCGCCATGGGGTGCCCCAGCCGGGCGCAGCACGGGGGCCATCACACCCGTGGAGGTCTCGTTGTGGGCCCACGCGATCGCGTCCACCGCGCCGCCGTCCCGCGCGAGCGCCGCTTCGAGCTGCTCTGCCCCGGGCGCGCTGCCGGGCTCGGCCTTCACGACCACCGGATCCTCCAGAAACGGCACCTCGCTGGTGACGGTCGCGAACTTCTGGGAGAACTCGCCAAAGCTAAGGTGAAGCGCTTGCCGCTCGATCAACCCGAAGGCGGCAGCGTCCCAGAAGGCGGTGGCCCCGCCGTTACCGAGCGCGACCTCGTAGCCATCGGGCAGGGAGAACAGCTCGCGCAACCCCGCGCGAATCTCCCCCACGAGGTTCTTGACGGGCTTCTGACGATGCGATGTGCCCATCGGCGCCTCGCCGCTTGCCAGGCGCTGGAGCGCCTCGGGGCGTACCTTCGAAGGACCGCAGCCGAAGCGCCCGTCGGCGGGCTTCAGATCGGCGGGGATTACGAGTTGGGTGTCCTGCGCTTGGGAGTTCGGCGTCATGGGGCGTCCTCGCGGAGTGTCGATGATCGAAGGATGCCCAGGCGCGCGGCAAAACGGCTCGTCGCTCCCCGGTGGTGAACTCCACCTAGTGCGCCAGTCGCGACGACGGCCACGAGTGTAGCGAACGTCTGGCTGGGCGCGCCACCACTCAACGGGCACGGCGAGGTGTCCACCTCAGCCTCGGCCATGCGGCTCAGCCCAATCCGGCGCGGGCCCGAGCGGGATGATGTGCTTGGGGTTCAGCTCGTCATGGGTCGTGTAGTAATGGCGCTTGATCTGATCCATCGTCACCGTCTGCGCCACCCCGGGCCACTGGTAAAGCTCGCGCGTATAGGCCCATAGGTTGGGGTACTCGACGATCCGCCTGTAGTTGCAGCGAAAGTGCACGTGGTAGACCTCGTCGAAGCGCACGAGTGTCGGAAACAATCGCCAGTCGGCTTCGGTGATTTGCTCGCCGAGCAGGTACCGCTGCTTGCCGAGCAGCTCCTCCAGCCAGGCAAAACTCTCGAACAGCCGCTTGAAAGCGCGCTCGTAAGCGCCCTGCAGACGGGCGAACCCCGCGTTGTAGACACCGTTGTTGATCGTGTCGTACACGCGCAGGTTGACTTCGTCGATGTTCGCGCGCAGGGCCGGCGGGTAAAGGTCGAGCTTGGCGTCTTTCTCACCGAGTCCGCCGAGCGAGTCGCTGGCGGCGAACATGCGGATGATGTCGCTGGACTCGTTGTTGACGATGCGCTTGTTCTGGGTGTCCCACAGCACGGGCACCGTCACACGCGCGTCGTAGCCCGGATCGCTCGCAAGATAGGCCTCGCTCATCAGCTTCCAGCCGTTGAGCGGATCGATATAGCTCCCACCGGGCCCATCCTCGAAGCGCTCGCCCGTAAACGCCCAACCGTGCTCGTCGCGGAAGGGCGCAACATAGGAGATCGGCACGGCCTCGCCGAGCCCGGCCAGCTCGCGCACGATCGCTGTGCGATGACACCACGGACAGGCGAGCGACACGTACAGGTGGTAGCGCCCGGCGCTAACGGGAAGGCCGGGCTGCCCGCTCTGCGGGTGCACACCGACCCATTCGCGGAAGTGGGAGTCCTGGCGCTTGAACTCTCCGCCACGCAGCTCGCGCGCCATCACGCGATCGACAGGCCGGCTGAGCGCCTTGCTCATCGTTTATCTGGCCCGCAAGGGCCAGATGGGTGGGTGGTGGGTCAAAATGACGTTTTGATCCAGGCCATGTGCGAGCGCAGCTCGCCGCCCACGTGCTCGACCTGCGTGTCGGCCTGCTCGGCGCGCATCCGCTTGAAGTTCTCCTGCCCGGCGCGGTTCTCGGCGATCCACTCGCGCGCGAAGTCTCCGTCCTGGATCTCCTTGAGGATCTGACGCATCGCGGCGCGTGTCTCCTCGGTGATGACGCGCTTGCCGCGCGTATAGTCGCCGTACTCGGCCGTGTTGGAGATCGAGTAGCGCATCCCCGAGATGCCCTTCTCGTACATCAGGTCGACGATCAGCTTGACCTCGTGCAGGACCTCGAAGTACGCGAGTCGGTGGTCATAGCCGGCGTCGGTGAGCGTCTCGTAGCCGGCGCGAATGAGCTCGGTGAGGCCGCCGCACAGCACCGCCTGCTCGCCGAACAGGTCGGTCTCGGTCTCGTCCTTGAAGGTCGTCTCGATCACGCCGCCCCGGGTGCCGCCGATTCCTTTCGCATACGCCAGCGCGATCCCGAGTGCATCGCCGGAGGCGTCCTGCTGCACGGCGACCAGGCACGGGACACCGGACCCCTCGGTGTACTGGCGCCGGACCAGATGGCCGGGGCCCTTGGGCGCGACGAGCGCGACGTCGACGTCGGGCGGCGGCACGATCTCGCCGTAGTGGATCGAGAAGCCGTGGCTGAACATGAGCACGTTGCCGGGGGCGATCCCGTCCTTCAGACCGCCTTCCCAGATCTGCCCATGCAGCTCGTCGGGCG
>DATNKN010000351.1:0-4203 GCA_035603375.1 Solirubrobacteraceae bacterium | reverse complement strand
GTCGCGGTCTCGGAGAACACCAAGCGCGATCTCGTCTCGATGCTTGGAGTGTCGCCGGAGCGTGTCGATGTCGTCTATCCCGGCCACGGCTCGCCGAGCGGTGTGACGCCACTCGACGAGCGCGAGCTGCGGCGGCGTTTCGATTTGGGCGCTCGGTCGGTGCTGCTATCGCTCTCGGCTAAGCGGAGGCACAAGAACCTCGAGCCATTGCTGCACGCGTTCTCAGAGCTCGAGTCCCGACCGATCCTCGTGCTGGCGGGCTATCCGACCGACTACGAGCGCGAATTGCGAGCCCGCGCCGACGCGCTCGGGATCACCGACGACGTCCGCTGGCCTGGATGGCTTTCGCCCGAGGAGGTTGAAGGTCTGTGGCGGATCACCGTCGGCTTCGTTTTTCCGTCCCTGTACGAGGGCTTTGGCGCACCGCCGCTCGAAGCGATGGTGCGGGGAGTGCCTGTGGCCTGTTCTAACACAGGCGCTACGCGCGAGGTCGTCGGCGGAGCCGCACTGCTTTTCGACCCCCACGACGCGGGGAGTGTCGCGACAGCTCTGCGCCGACTACTGGCTGGAGGTCTCGAGATCGATCGGCTCAAGCTGGCTGGAGTCGCGCGCGCCGCTGAGTTCACCTGGGAGCGCACCGCCCGCGGCCTGCTGGCAACCTACGAACAGGCCCTCGCCGGGTGGGGAGCCGCCGACCGGCCCTGACTCACGCCCGGCGCAGATGCTGCCCATCCGCCACAACGAGCGGCTTGGCGAAGGTCAACGGCGCTCTGATACTAGCGCTGCCAAGAGCCCGACCGAACGACTTGCCGCCGCCTCTGACAGTCTCTTGGCCGTGCGCATCTGCGTCGTCTACGACTGCCTCTTCCCCTATACCGTCGGCGGTGCGGAGCGCTGGTATCGCAATCTCGCCGAACGTCTCGTCGCCGAGGGCCACGACGTCACCTACCTGACTCTGCGCCAATGGGATCGCGGTGAGAGCGTGAACATCGATCAGCGAATCAGGGTGGTCGCCGTCGGTCCGCGGATGGCGCTCTACACCGACCGCCGCCGCCGCCTCCTACCGCCGCTCGTCTTTGGCGCTGGCGTCCTCGCCCATCTGCTGCGCCATCGGCGGCGCTACGACGCCATCCACACTTGCGCGTTTCCCTACTTTTCGGTGCTTGCGATCGCGCTCGTACGTCCGTTGCTGGACGTCGAGCTCGTCGTCGACTGGTTCGAGGTCTGGAGCCGGAGCTACTGGACGAGTTATCTCGGCGGGCTCGGCGGCCGCCTCGGCGCGATGATCCAGCGGGCGTGCGCGCGCGTCCGACAGAGCGCATTCTGCTTCTCTCGCTTGCACGCCGCCCGGCTGCGCCAGGAGGGGTTGCGCGGGACGCTGACGATCCTTGGCGGTCTCTACTCCCGCGAGACAGAGCCGGCCAGCCCGCGTGAGGCGGATCCGCTTGTCGTCTTTGCCGGCCGCCTGATTCCGGAGAAGCGTGCCGTGGTGGGCGTAGCCGCGGTGGTAAACGCAGCCAAGCGTATTCCAGAGCTCCGCGGCGTCTTTTATGGTGAGGGCCCGGAGCATGAGGCGCTGCGTGCAGCGGTCGCTGACTACGGCGCCGAGTCGTTCATCGCTACGCCTGGGTTTGTCGATGTCGCACTCGTAGATCGGGACCTGCGCCGTGCGATCTGCATGCTCCTGCCGTCCCGGCGCGAGGGCTACGGCATGGTCGTGGTCGAGGCGGCGGCAGAGGCCACGCCGAGCGTCGTTGTCGCCAGCGAGGACAATGCGGCGACTGAGTTGGTCGAGGACGGCGTCAATGGCCTAGTCGTCGCAGAGGCCAGTCCGGAGGCTCTCGCCGACGCGATCGTACGTATCCATCACGCGGGATTGCCGATGCGACAGAGCACGGCCCGCTGGTACTCAGAACACGCACGGGAGCTATCACTCGAGTCCTCTCTCGCCGCGGTACTCGCGAGCTACGGTTCGCGTGCTGGTCACAGCAGCTTGGGCACTGCGACCAACTGAATACTCTCTGAGCGTGTCCGCCAAAGCTCGCCCGCGGCCGCTCGACGCCAACCTCCGCTCCGGGCCACAGATGCGCGAGTACGAGGCGATCGCTGAGCGCATCGCCGGCGTGCAGCCCGGCCGGGTGCTCGACTGGGGCTGTGGACACGGACAGGTCACCGACCTCCTGATGCGGCGTGGAGTCGAGGTCGTGGCCTTCGACTACCGCGAGGGAAGCGACTCGACCGTGATCCCACTGGAGAGCTTCCCTGATATTCAGGCGCACGTCAGCGGCGATCCGGTGCGCCTGCCCTTTGCCGACGATAGCTTCGACCTAGCCTTGTCCTGCGGCGTTCTCGAGCATGTCCAGTTCCCGGAAGCGTCGCTTGCAGAGCTCCACCGGGTGCTGCACCCTGGCGGGCGGCTGCTCGTCTACAAGCTGCCGAACCGACTCTCCTATCTCGAGGCGATCGCCCGGCACAGCGGTATGTATTACCACGGGGCCCTCGAGCACGACCGCATCTACACCCGGCGAAACGCGACGGCCTTGCTCACCGAAGCCAGCTTTCGTGTCGACGACTTCCGTCGCGCAAACATGTTGCCGCTCACGATCGAGCATCCGCTCGCATGGCGCGTGCGCGGGCCGCTCTGGACGCTCAATCAGGCGCTTGCGCGGCTGCCAGCGCTGCGACTGCTCGCAACCAACCTCGAGCTCGACGCGACAGCAATCTAGCGGCCGCGCGACCTTGCCAAGGCGCCAGCGGCGGGTGAGATCCCACACGTTCACTAGACTCGGTCGCGTGGCAGGCCGCAACCCTGCGCGCCCGTAGCGCGTTTGTGGAGTGTGGCGGCCGACGCGTTTCCCATGAGCATCACTGAGCCGAGATCAGAGCCGTCGCCAGGTGTCGCTGATGTCATCGGCGAGCTGACAGTCTCAGTCGTGATCCCGTGCCTCGACGAGGAGGCCAACATCGAGCGTTGCGTGACCGACGCGCGCGATGCGCTGAAGGCCAGTGGACTGAGCGGCGAGGTGCTCGTCGTCGACAACGCCTCGGTCGACCGAAGCGCGCAGCTCGCTGCTGCCGCCGGCGCTGAGGTCATCTTCGAGCCGCGCCGAGGCTATGGCAGCGCCTATCTCGCCGGCTTTGCCGCGGCGCGGGGCCGCTACATCGTCATGGCCGACGCCGATCTCACCTATGACTTTGGCGAGATCCCCAATTTCGTCGCCCAGCTCGACGCCGGCGCGCAGCTGGTAATCGGCAACCGGATGGGCAATATCAAGCCCGGAGCGATGCCCTGGATGCACCGCTACATCGGCAATCCGCTGCTGACCGGGCTGCTCAACCTGTTCTTCCGCACCGGCGTTCGCGACGCGCACTGCGGCATGCGGGCGCTGCGCCGTGACGCGCTCGAGGTCCTCGACCTGCGCACGACCGGCATGGAGTTCGCCTCAGAGATGGTGATCCGCGCCGCCAAGGCGGACCTGCGGATGTCTGAGCT
The DNA here is from genome assembly GCA_035603375.1 of Solirubrobacteraceae bacterium. Taxonomy (GTDB): domain Bacteria; phylum Actinomycetota; class Thermoleophilia; order Solirubrobacterales; family Solirubrobacteraceae; genus Palsa-744. The sequence goes on along the minus strand of DATNKN010000351.1, from coordinate 710 downwards.
CGAGATCGAATATCACCCCCGCGGGGGCGAGTCGAAGCTCTCGCGGTTCCGCGACGGCTGGCGGCATCTGCGATTCCTGCTCGTCCACAGCCCGACGTTCTTGTTCGTCGTCCCCGGCGCCGTTCTCGCCGGGCTCGGGGTCCTCGCCTCGATCACCGTCCTGGCGCACATCAGCGTGCTCGGACGCGGCTGGGACCTCCACGCGCTGATCGCGGGCGAGCTACTGACGATCATCGGCGTTCAGGTCCTCGCACTCGGGCTTTGCGCTCACGCCTACGGCACCTATTTCATGGGTGAGAAGGACGCCTGGTTCGACACTATGCGCGCGCGCTTCCGGCTCGAGCACGGCCTCGCGCTGGGCGGGCTGATTGCTTTCGCCGGCTTCGTCCTAGGCGCAATCATCTTGATCCGCTGGATCGGGCACGGCTTCGGGTCGCTCTCGGAGGAGAACCTGGCGATCGTCGCTTCCGAGCTCCTGATCGTCGGCCTGCAGATCTTCTTCTCGTCGTTCCTGCTGAGCATCCTCGGGCTGCGCTACGAAGGGCAGTACGGCTCGCGCTAGGCGTCCGGTGTCTAGGCGCCGGCGCAGAAACCCGGCGTCCTGAGCGGCTAGTGTCTCGCGGTCGCGACCCTTGAGACGCTGAACCGGAAGGCGCACAGTCGTGTTTGAGCCCAGCTTGGGGCAGAACTTCATGGCCATCATCGGCCTG
>DATNKN010000345.1:0-6236 GCA_035603375.1 Solirubrobacteraceae bacterium | reverse complement strand
GCCAGCCCCACTCGCACTCGATCTCGTTGCGGTCGCGCGTGATCCCAGGGCGCTCGTGCACGACCGCCTCGCGCGAGCCCGCCAAGCGATTCACAAGCGAGGACTTGCCCACATTCGGATACCCGACTATCGCCACCTTCTGCATCAGTGGAGTATGACCGGCCGGCGAGCTTGCATCGGCGCAAATTGGCGGCCGGCTTCCAGCCGACACCCGGGCCGGCGTTCAAGCCGAAGCGTGAGCGGCCCGCGCAAGCCCCGCAATGTGCTCGACCACCTGCTCGATCGTCATGCCTGTCGTATCGAGCACGATGGCGCCCGCAGCGGCTTCCAACGGGCTATGGGCACGTGTGGTGTCGCGCTCGTCGCGCAGAGCCTGCTCGGCCATGACGGTCGCCGGATCGACCCCCAGCTCAGCGGCACGCCGACGCGCACGCTCGGCCCGATCGGCGGTCAGATAGACCTTCAGCTCGGCGTCCGGCGCCACGACCGTACCGATGTCGCGCCCCTCGGCGACCCAATCGCCGGCGGCAATCAGCTCGCGCTGCTTGGCCACGACTGCCTCGCGCACGCCAAGGTCGGCGGCGATGCGCGAAGCGGCCTCGGAAACCTCAGGCGTGCGGATCGCCTCGCTGACATCGTGGCCGTCGAGCAGCACACGCACAGACGCCGGATTGCTCGCTGCCTCGAACTCGATCCGAGACGAAACAGCCAGGCCGGCCGGGGCACACTCAGGCGCTTGCAGCGAGAGCAGCCCCACACAGCGATACATCGCGCCGCTGTCGAGATAGCTGAAGCCGAGCCGCCGCGCAAGCGCACGAGCCACCGTGGACTTGCCGGCGCCCGCGGGCCCGTCGATCGCGATCAGCACAAGAGGTCGACCATCAGCTTGTCAGCGCACCAATATCGTTTACGAAGCCCGGATAAGACACTGCCGCCGCCTCCATCCCGCGCACGGTGACACCCTCACGCGAGGCGAGGCCGGCCACCGCTCCCATCATCGCCATGCGATGATCTCCGGCGGCGTCGATGCTGCCGCCGCGCAGACCGCCAGCCTTGGTGCCTCGAGGCTTGCCGCGCACGGCGAAGCCGTCCTCGGTTGCCTCGATGTCGGCACCGAGGCCGCGCAAGCCCTCGACCACGGTGGCGATTCTGTCGGACTCCTTTAGGCGCAGCTCGCCGGCGCCGCGCACGACCGTATCTCCCTCGGCGAAGCAGCCAAGCAGCGCGACGAGCGGCAGCTCGTCGATGGCTAGCGGCACCTCCTCGGGTTCCACCGTCGTTCCCTCAAGCGCCCCGTGGGCGACGTCGAGGTCGCAGATCGGCTCCTGCGCGATCAGCTCGCCGCTCTCATCCTCCAGGTCGCCGAGCACGATACCGCGCATCCGCTGCACGATGCGCAGGAAGCCGGTGCGCGTCCAATTGGCGCCGACATCGCGGACGAGCAGGCGCGAATCGGGCACGAGCACGCCTGCCGCGATTGCGAAGGCAGCCGAGCTGGGGTCGCCGGGCACGACCACACGGTCGAGCACCAGCTCGTCAGCGTTCATCGCGGTGACATGCTTGCCGTTGCGGTGAATGTTGACGCCGGCGCGAAGCAACATGCGCTCGGTGTGGTCGCGACTGCGCGCCGGCTCGCCGAGTGTCGTGGCGCCGTCGGCGGCCAGGGCGGCCAGCAGCACGCACGACTTCACCTGGGCGCTTGCGACCGGCAGCTCGTAGGAGATCGAGCGCAGGCGCGCACCATGGATCGTGAATGGTGCAAAGCGATCTTCGCGCGCGTCGATGGCCGCCCCCATCAAGCGCAGCGGCTCGGCAACGCGGTCCACTGGACGGCGGCGGATCGACTCGTCACCGTCGAGCGTGAAAGAGCGGCCCTCCTGCGCGGCCAGCCAGCCTGGCAGCAAACGTATGAGCGTACCGGCGTTGCCGACATCGATCGGCCCGTCGGGCACCCGTGCCTCGCGCAGGCCCGTGCCGCGTACCGTGACGACGGCTCCCGCGCCAGGCGATGGGGGATCGCGCTCGTCCACGAGCGCGCCCAGCGCCCTGACCGCCGCGAGCGTCGATTCGGTGTCGGCCGCATGCAGATAATTCTCGATGCGGGTCGGCTCTGAGGCCATCGCGCCCAGCAGCGCGGCGCGATGGGAGATCGACTTGTCCGGCGGGGCCGTCAGCTCGCCGTGCAGCCCATTGGAAGACTCGAAGCGCACATCCATAGGTTTCCTACCCTACGAGTCCGACGCGAGACCTGCTTGGCGCAGGCGCTCGCACTGCGCGCGCGCTCTCTCGTTCCATGCCGCCAGTGCCGCGCCGTCGCACTCGTGGAGCGTTGCGCGCACGTCGCCGAGCCGCCCGATCGCATCGTCTATCGCCTCGATCACCGCGTCTCGGTTTGAAAGGTATATGTCGGTCCATATCGCCGTGTTGGCGCCCGCCACGCGCGTGGCGTCGCGAAAGCTGGGGCCCGCACCAAGCCCGTCGCCCTGCTCCTCGACGTCACCTGACTCGATCGCGGCCGCGGCCTGCGCGACGAGCACGTTCGCGAATACGTGCGGCAGGTGCGACACGTTGGCCATCAGGCGGTCGTGGGTCTCCGGGTCGATTGCCACGGGCCGCGCGCCAATCCGCTCGATCATCCCACGCAGCCGCTCGACCGCCCACGGCGCGGCATCCGTGGGCGAGGAGGCTCCGGCCGCAAGCCACTGCGCGCCGGCGGGCGGTGTCAAATACCAGGTGGCTCCCTCGAAAAGGTCCGCACGCGCGTTCTCCACGCCGCCGCGCTCGCTGCCCGCCAGCGGATGGCCGCCGACGAAACGCGCGTCGGAGATCGACTGGACGATCGCGCGCTTGGTCGAGCCGACATCGCTGACAACGCACTCCGCGCCGGCCTCGCTGAGCGCAAGTTCGGCGACCTCCGTCGCCGAACCGACGGGAGCGGCGACGAATACGAGGTCGGCGTCGCGCACGGCGTCGGCTACCTCGAACACGGGCACGTCGATAGCGCCCGTCTCGACCGCCCTCGACAGCGCCTGCGCGTCGGGGTCGTAGCCGACGACGCGCGCGCCGGTACGACGACGCACCGCCAACCCGATGGAGCCGCCGATTAGCCCGACTCCGAGCAACGCCACCCTCATATGTTTCGAGCAGCCCTCAAGCCGTGGCGAATACCTTTCCCGCGAGCGCCGCGGCGCTCTGCACGGCCGCCGCATAGTCGCCGAACTCGTCCGCGATCAGCGCCTGGGGGCCGTCGCAGATGGCCTCGTCGGGGTTCGGGTGCACCTCGACGATGATTCCATCCGCCCCGGCGGCAGCTGCCGCCAAGGAGAGCGGCAACACGAGGTCGCGTCGACCCGCCGCATGGCTTGGATCGACGATCACCGGCAGGTGCGAAAGCTCCTTGAGCACCGGCACCGCCATCAGGTCGAGCGTGAAGCGATAGGCCGTCTCGAACGTACGGATACCCCGCTCGCACAGCATCACGTTCGGGTTGCCCTCCTTAAGGATGTACTCGGCTGCCATCAGCAGCTCGTCGAGCGTCGAGGAGAGGCCGCGCTTGAGCAGCGCCGGGCGCCCTGAGCGACCGACCTCAGCCAGCAGCGGGTAGTTCTGCATGTTGCGCGCGCCGATCTGCACGACGTCGGCGACCTCCAGCACCGGCTCCAGGTCGCGCATGTCCATCAGCTCGGTGACGATCGGCAGTCCGCTCTGCTCCTTCGCCTCCGCGAGTAGCCTCAGTCCCTCCTGGCCGAGTCCCTGGAACGCATAGGGAGAGGTGCGCGGCTTGTAGGCACCGCCACGGAAAAGTGCCGCGCCGGCCTCCTTGACGACCTCCGCGGTCGTGAGTGTCTGCTCGCGCGTCTCGATCGTGCACGGACCGGCGATCAGGGCGAAATGCTCGCCGCCGATCTTGCGCCCCTCAATGTCGAGCACAGTGCGCTCGCCGTGGCGTATCTGCGAGGAGGCGAGCTTGTAGGGCTTGAGGATCGGCACGACGCGATCCACACCGGGCTGGCCCTCAAGGCCCAGGCTCTCGACGCTCGCGTCCTGCTCAACGTCGCCGATCGCGCCGATTATGGTCACGCGCGCGCCCTGACTGCGATGGGCGAGCGCGCCGGCTCGCTCGATCTTCTGAACGACCGAGCCGATCTCATCCTCGGTCGCGGTCTCCTTCATGACGATCATCATTCGTTCATCCTTTCAAGTACGGGTTGATTTTGGGTGCTCGTCTGCTCCGTGAGCACCGCGTCGCCAGGGCGAGTCGCGATAGGCATGAGCCCGGTGAACGGCGCTCGATCCTGTGCAGGATCCAGTGCGGCCTGGTGGCCTCCGCTCACGGACGGAGGCACGGCCGAAGCGCCTAGCTAAATCGCCAGGCGCAGCGAAACAACCAATACGACATGCGGTCACCCATGGGTGCGAAGGCTTGTGTCGAGGCGGTCGTCTGCATGATCGTCTAATACGTTTGTAGCAGACGTCTTGCCACAACACAAATATCCCGCGTTGTCCGCACCAAACGCGATGATTCTGCGGCCATGACCGCATCATCTACGCCGCAGACAATCGATCTTCCAGCAGGGCGGAAGGAACGCGGCGCTTTCTTCACACCGCCGGCTATCGCCGACTACCTCGCTTGGTGGGCGGTCGGCAACGACCCCACCGCCACAGTGCTCGATCCCACCTGCGGCGAGGCCGTGTTCTTGCTTGCAGCTGGAAGGGAGCTGCGCAAGAACGGCGCCGACTCTAGCGCGCTACGCAAACAGGTCATCGGCGTAGACATCCACAAGCGGTCCCTGACCGAAGCCCGGCATCTACTCAGGGCCGAGCATCTCGATGCACGATTGCTGCCGCACGATTTCTTTGATCTCGCGCCTCCAAGCCAACTGGGTTGCCTGCTTCCCGAAGTCGATGCCGTCATCGGCAATCCGCCCTTTGTGCGCTACCAGGAACACCAAGGTATCCGCCGCAAGCGATCGGCGGAGGCCGCACTCGCCGAGGGCGTGCGACTGTCCGGACTTGCTTCGTCGTGGGCGGCGCTGCTCGTCCACTCATGCTCATTTCTAAAGCCTGAGGGGAGGCTTGCGATGGTTCTTCCAGCCGAGTTGCTCACAGTCCATTACGCCGAGCCGATCCGACGATGGCTCAGGCAACGTTTCCACGCCGTCCATCTGGTCCTGTTCGAGCGCCTGCAGTTCGCCGACGCGCTTGAGCAGGTAGTCCTCGTGGTCGCACACGGCTCCGGCGGTTGTGAATCGCTCTCGCTCTATCCAGTGGCCGATGCATCCGAGCTGCAAGAGCTTCGACCGTTCGATCATTACAACGTCACCCCCTCCAAAGAGGGGAAGTGGACCGACATGCTGCTCACAACCAAGCATCGCCAGCTTTTCAGGCACGCGGTGGATGAGGGCTTCGTCGCGCTGGAGGACTACGGAACTCCTGAGCTTGGCGGCGTGACCGGTGCGAACGACTACTTCACCCTGTGCGAGTCAGCGCGCCGCGAATACGCACTCGAGGACGATCAGCTTGTCCGCATCAGCCCTCCCGGAACACGACATCTTCGCGGACTTTCTTTTACAAGCCAAGACTGGACAGCATTGCGAGATGCAGACCAGCCGGTTTGGCTGCTGCAACCGCACGAGGGAAAGCCCGCGGCGGGTTTGGCCCGCTATCTCGCCCTCGGAAAAAAGCTCGGGGTCCACGAGGCTTATAAGTGCAGAATCCGCGATCCGTGGTGGCGTCCACCTGTGGCGCCGCGACCGGATCTCTTCTTTACCTACATGAGCCATCGCTACCCGCGACTGATCACCAACGCAGCCCGCGTGTCTTTCCTGAACTCGATGCATGGGGTTCGCCTGCGTTCTAACGTGCCCGGCATCGCCGCAAGTGCCCTGCCGCTTCTAGCGATCAACTCAGTCACGATGCTCGGTGCCGAGTTGTACGGGCGTTCCTATGGCGGCGGAGTCCTGAAGATGGAGCCGCGCGAGGCCGCCACGCTGCCGGTGCCTTCAACCTCCATCCTGATGGATGCATGGTCGCGACTGGGCCCAGAACGAGCTGTCCTTGACCAACATCTGCGCGACGGCGCGTGGGAGACCGTCGCCGGGCGCGTCGATGAAGTCCTTCTCGACGACATACTCGACCTGAGCAAACAGCAGGTGAAAGAAATACAGCAGGCGGCGCAACTGCTGCGTAAACGCCGGCTCGGCAGAAGCGGCGGCCGAGATTGACACCATGAACCC
>DATNKN010000337.1:0-2596 GCA_035603375.1 Solirubrobacteraceae bacterium | reverse complement strand
CGTCAAGGTGCACGGGCGCGCCGAACGCCAGCCGCGCGAGAATCGCCATCTTCGCGGCGGCGTCGCGGCCCGACACGTCGTCTGAGGGGTCGGCCTCGGCGTAGCCCTGGCGCTGAGCCTCGGCGAGCGCTTCCTCATAGCTGGACCCGCGCGTCATCTCGCTGAGGATGAAGTTGGTGGTGCCGTTGACGATGCCGTGCACGCGCTCGACGTGGGCGGCGGCGAGCGACTCGCTGAGCACGCGGACCACCGGCACGACGCCGGCGACGGCAGCCTCGAAGCGCAGCTGTGCGCCGCCAGCGCGCGCCGCCTCCAGCAGCTCCTCCCCATGCTGGGAGAGCAATTGCTTGTTGGCACTGACCACGTGCTTGCCCGTGCGGAGCGCGGCGAGCACGTATTCGCGCGCCGGTTCGATGCCACCGATCAGCTCGACGATCAGCTCCGAGCCGTCGAGAATCTCCGCGAAGCTGCCCCTGCTGGTGGTCAGCGGCTCGCCCAGCACGGGCCGACGCCCGGTGAGCGCCTGGACATGCTCGGCGCGCTCGGACAGCAGCGCCGCGAAGGCTGAGCCGACCGTGCCGAAGCCGAGCAGGCCGACGTTGAACGGCGCGGCAGCGGCAACCGCTCGCTCAGACGGGACGGGTTGCCCAGACGGGGCGAGGCGACCGGACGAGACGGATTGGTCGGATGGGATGCGACGATCGGGTGTCATCGCCGGGCGCTCAGCCGACATCGCGGGCCGTCAGATCCTCGAAGCGCTCGCGCCGCACGACCAGGCGCGCATCGCCACCGGAGCAGAACACGACCGGCGGGCGCGGCACGCCGTTGTAGTTGCTGGCCATCGCGTACCCGTAGGCGCCGGTGGCGGGCGTGACGATCACATCGCCTGGGCGCGGACTGTCGAGCACCACGTCGCGCGCGATCACATCGCCGGACTCGCAGTGCTTGCCGGCCAGCACGCAGCGCACGACACCCTCACCGCCAGCACCGCCGACCGGGTCGGCCGGGTCGAAGCGATCCGCCAGGTGCGCTTCGTAGCCGGCGCCGTAGAGCATCGGGCGCAGGTTGTCGGACATGCCGCCATCGACCGCCACCCACGTGGACACGTTGCGCTTGACGCTCTGCACCGTGTAGAGCGTGACGCCAGCGTTGGCGGTCAGCGCGCGCCCCGGCTCGACCAGCAGCCGCGACTCGCCGATGCCGGCCTCGCGGACAGCGACGAGCAGCGCGCCGACCCACTCCTCAATCTCGGGTGGGTGCTGGGCCTCCATGTAGGCGACGCCGAGCCCGCCGCCGAGGTCATAGATGGAGAACCCGCCCACCCCCTCGCCGATTCGAGCGAGCGCGGCAACCTCGCGCCGGAACGGCTCCAGCTCCAGCAGTTGCGAGCCAATATGGGCATGGATGCCCCGCAACTCGAGCCCCTCGACGCCGCGCACCCGCTCGATCGCGGCGGGCAAGTCGACCATCGAGAACCCAAACTTCGAGTCGGCCTGACCGGTGGAGATCTTCTCGTGTGTGTCGCCACGCACGTCGGGGGTGGCGCGGATGAGCACTGCTTGGTTCGCGCCACCCAGTCGCTCGAGCCAGTCGATCTCATCGAAGTTGTCGAGCACAATCAGTCCGACCCCGCACTCCAGCGCCATGCGCAGCTCCTCCTGCGACTTGGCGTTGCCGTGCATCACGATCCGCTCGGGCGCGAAGCCGGCGCCGAGCGCCAGGTGAAGCTCACCTCCGGAGGCAACGTCGCACCACAGGCCCTCCTCGGCGAACAGGCTGAGCACGGCGGTGCAGGGGAACGCCTTGGAGGCGAACACCACGTGAAAATCCTCGCGGCCCGCGTCGCGAGCGGCCCCCATGAACGCGCGGGCGCGGGCGCGCAGATCGTCCTCGGCGACCACATACGCGGGCGTGCCGAACTCGCGCGCAAGCTCGATCGTGTCGCATCCCCCGATCTCGACGTGGCCGCGCTCGTTGAGACGACTGCCAAGTGGGAACACGTGGGATAGGGCGGTTCCGGTGGCCATGCCGGGATTATGGCGGCTTACCCCCGACGGAACTCGGCGCGGAGCGATATTCCTCGCCAGTGCGCGCGCTACGCCGTGCTCACACGTGGGCGCACACCCTTGCGCGCGACGCCACCTCGACCGCCCCCGCCCGGCCGCGCGATGCCACCTTTGAGCGCCATTACGCTCAGCATCGCGATGCCGATCGCCATCAGCACGATGCTCTCGAGTTGCGGCGCGGTCAGGCCGAAGAGCACCTCTTTGTTGCGACGGATGAACTCGACCAGCAGTCGCTCCAGGCCACTGAACACGAGGTAGAGCCCAAGGATCGCGCCGGGGCGCACGCGGTCGCGCAGCTGCCACAGCACGTAGGCGAGCAGGCACATCGTGACCGTCTCATAGATCGGCGTCGGCTGCACCGTCACGCCCGGCGGGGTGGGCACCGTGCCGTGCGGATAGCCCATCGCCCATGGCAGCGAGGAGCGGATGCCGTAGTCGCCGTCGCCGGACACCTGACAGCCGATTCGCCCGATGCCATAGCCGAGCGCGAGCACTGTCGCGCACATGTCCACGGTGAGCAGATCCAGCGT
>DATNKN010000328.1:0-5370 GCA_035603375.1 Solirubrobacteraceae bacterium | reverse complement strand
GGGCGCACGGCTGCGCCGCCGTGCCCGCGAAAAACGCCTTCACCGCGCTCTGCGCGCAGCCGCTGAATTCGGTGCCGAGCACCGAATGCCCGGTGTAGGGCACCGTCAGCAATTGCGACCCCGGGACGCGCGCCGCCACCGCTTCGGCGCCAGCTGTCGGTGTGCGCAGATCCTGCTCGCCGGAGAGAATCAGCGTCGGTACGTTCGGCAACGCAGCGATGGCGGGCGGCGCGGGTGCGAGGTTGGGCCAGCGCGCACAGGCGGGCGCCAAGCTGTCGGCCCACGCGACGGACGCGTTGAAGGGATAGAAGGCTGAGGCGGGCAGCGTCCGCAGCGCGCCCAGCGCTTCCGCGATTCGCGTGCTCGGGGACGCCGCGCGCTGCCACGGAAATGGCTGCTCTTCGCAGGTCGTGTCGGCAAACAGCGCTTCGTCGAGCCCGTCGGAGCTTGCCAATGGGGTGCCCGGAAGCTTCAGGGGACCTGCGCTGCCCAATCGCGCATCGCGCTCGCTGCCGGTCGTCTCAGAGCTTGCCAGTGACACTCCCGGCACGTTCGGGATCAGCCCGTCCGCCAACAGGTTCAGGCGCAGCAGCGGCGCGGGGTCGCCGCGCAGCGCCGACTGCACCGACGCCGGCAGCAGTGCCCGCAGGGCAGGGTTGAGGTCGCCCGCGCCGATCAGGTTGAGCAGGTCCACGTCGGACATCGTGGCTCGGTGGCTGTGGCCCGAGCCGTCATACACCGTGCCGCTGAGCGCGTGCTTTTGCATCTTCGCCACCAGCCGCGCGACATCGCCGAGCGGGTTGCTCGTGATGCCGGCGCACGCGCCCTGCGAGCACAGCTCTTCGAACACCGGCTTCATCGCGCTGAACGTCGCCAGCTCGAAGGGGTCGTCGCGTTCGGGCGGCACAACCGAGTCGAGCACCAGCGCTTCGACGTATTGCGGATAGCGTTCGGCGTACTCCAGCGCCACCTTCGTGCCGTAGGAGGTCCCATACAGCACGAGCTTTTCGTAGCCCATCGCCTCGCGCAGCGCCTCGATGTCGGCCACCGATTCCTGAGTCGTGTAGGAGCCGCGGGCAGGGCCGATCTGAAGTGCGCAATGTTCGAACGCCTGCCCGATGGTGGCAAGCGATTCGCCGCCTTCCAGGGCCGGGCAGGAGAGCGGTCCCGAGCTGCCCGTGCCGCGCTGGTCGAATACGACGAAGTCGCGGGAACCCAGCGCCGGCGCCATCTCCTTGGCCATCGCCGCCGCAAGCGGGTTGGCCGCCTGGCCCGGTCCACCGGCGAGCCCGACGACCGCCGTGCTGGCCGATCTTTGATCGGTCGGGCTGGGTCCGGCCTGCAAGCGCTGGATGCTCAGCGCCACTGTGCCCGGGGCGGTGTCACCGCGATTGAGCGGCACTTCCAGCGTCGCGCAGGAGAAGCTGGGAGTGCTCGCGCACGGGGCGAACGCGAGCGCCTCGGCAGGCGTCGGCAGTAGGACGGCGAGCGTGGCCGTCAGCAGCGGCGCGCCGAGAATCAAAGCCAGTATGCGCCGCCCCATTGGCCACCACGTTAGCCGGGTCGCCTCAAGACCATGTGAAGAAGCGCTTCGCGCGGTGGTGGTGCGCGGCGATGGCTGAGCTACTCGCCCCGGAACCGCAACCCCGCCAGTCCTCGCGCGCTCTGCAGCACGTCTCCCAAATTTCCAGGAAACGCCAGCGTGGAGGTGCCCACTTCGGCCACGCTCGCCGGGAACGACCCGAGGTGCACCCGCTTGCCGGCAAGCACACCGGTCAGGGTTCCCTGTGGGTCGATGCGCAGGATGCCCCGCGCGGCCGCCGATCCGCTTATCTTCAAGGTCGCCCTGCCCGCGACGACCGTTCCCGACACGGTCACGTTGGGGACGTAGGAGTAGCCGTGCAGCACCACGGCGTCTTTGACTATCCCGCCCCAACCAGCCCTCAGACCGCCGGTGCGCACCGAAAGCGTCGCGAGCGAGCTTTCCAGATCGTCCCGTTCGGCCAACGTCAGCGCAATCTGCCGGTCGAAGTCGGCGGCCGTCTCCACAACCGCCGCGAGCGTGCGCCCCGGCAGACCGTGATTGCCCTTCGTGGGCGCCACTTCCGCGAGGCTTCGGGGCGGCAGCGGTGTCGGCAGGTAGGACTTGGGGGGCGTCCCGACCGCGCACTGAGCGATCGGCTTGCCCGAGAACATTGCCTGCAACGCGTTGCTGGCGCATGGCGTCGGCTCGGTGCCGAGCACCGAGTGGCCCGTATTCGGCACGACCACGAGGTGGGAGTCCGGGATCTGCGCGGCCACCTGCCGTGCGTTCGCGGTCGGCGTGCGCAGATCGTCGGCGCCGCTGAGTATCAGCGTCGGCACGTTTGGAAGCGGGGCATCGTTTGTTTCCGGCGCACCTTCGGTGAGCGGCCACTGCGCGCAGGCCGGCATGTCGCTGAGCGCCAGCGCGTTGGCGGCGGTGAACGGCGCGAACGCCGACGCTGGCTGGGCCGCGAGTGCGGCTCTCGCTTCGCGCAGACGCGTGCGCGGGCTCGCCACCGGATTCCATGGGAACTGCTCTTCGTCGCAAACGGAGGAGTAGTACAGCGGCGCGTCAAAGCCCTCGGCAAGCGATTCGCCTTCGCCTTCACTTTCGCCACCCGCCGCTCTGAGCTGGAGGCGCCCAAGCGGCGCCGTGTCGCCGTGCAGCGCCGCGCGGACGGCGGCCGGGAATTCGGCGCGCAAGATCGGGTCCAGGTCCCCCTCCACCAGGATCCCGATCAGGTCGCTGGAGGCGATATGGATCGTGTGCGGTTTGCCTTCCCCGTCGATCACGCGCTCGGACAGGCTCCCGCCGCCCATTCGCTTCACCAGGCGCGCGAGATCGCTCACCGGTTCGGGTGTGATACGGGCGCACGCCCGTCCGGAGCACAGCTGGTGCAGCACGCGTCCCACCGCGGCGAAGGTTGTCTTGTCGAGCGGTTCGGGGCCCGATGGCGGCACGACCGAGTCGAGCACCAGCGCTTCCACATGGCTCGGATACTCCTGGGCGTAGCGCTCGGCGACCTTCGTGCCATAGGACGTGCCGTACAGCACGAGCTTTTCGTATCCGCCCGCCTCGCGAATCGCCTCGATGTCGGCAACCGTCTGCGCCGTCGTGAACAGGCCGCGCGTGGGGCCGATCTGCCCCGCGCAGATCGCGATCGCGTTCGGCGGCGAGTTGAACGTCAGGTGTTCAAAGGCCGGACACGACAGCGGATGGGAGAGGCCCGTACCACGCTGGTCGAAGGCGATGAGGTCGCGCGTGGACACGATCGGCCCGAGGATTTCGGTGAAATCTTCCATGAACGGAATCGCCGTCTGGCCCGGCCCGCCAGCCAGCGCGACCACCGCGTCTTTGGAGGCGCCGGTCGGGGAGAGATGGCGGCGCATCGCGAGCGTAATCACCCCCTGCGAGGGGTTGGCTGGGTTCAGCGGCACCGTCAGGTGACCGCACGCCACCACGTTCGAGTTCCCACATGGCGTCCACGCGATCTGGGCCTGCGCGGCGGTCGCGTACAGGGCCCCGCATGCCGCTACGACCAGGAATGCGCTAGCGAGTGTCCTGGCGGCTCGTCGCACCAGTTGGAATCTAGCGGATCTCATGTGGTACCGCGCCGACACGCGTCAGCACGCCGAGCGTGGGCTGGAGCACGGTCATGCACGTGCTTGGAGAGCGCCGCATCGGCTCGCGCGCGGCGATAGGCTCGGGCTTGTCATGGCCCTCGACCGCGAAGCGATTACCGCACCCGGCGCCCCCGCCGCGATCGGTCCGTATTCGCACGCGGTGCGCGTTGGATCGCTCCTGTTCTGCTCCGGGCAGATCCCGCTCGACCCCGCCAGCGGCGAGCTGGTCGGAGCGAGCGCCGGCGAGCAGGCACGACGCTGCCTTGAGAACCTCACGGCCGTTTGCGAGGCCGCCGGCGCGTCGCTGGCCAATGCCGTGCGGCTGACCGTCTACATGACCGACCTGTCGGCCTTCGCCGAGGTGGGGGAGGTCTATGCGAGTTTCTTTGACGATTCCCCACCGGCGCGCGTGGCCGTGGGCGTGGCGGCACTGCCGCGCGGCGCCCAGGTCGAGATCGACGCGATCGTCGCGCTCGGCTGAATCTGCTGGACACCGTTTCCCTGAGTGCCACGGCGGGCGTGGGACCTGACGTACCCCGCGCCCGAACGCGGACGCGTTGGCTTGCCCGCGCGCACCAGCCGGCCCGCGAGTGCGGTGTGCCTCAGCGCGTGGTCTCGCCCCTCAAATCCGCCCGCCTCACCTTGCCACTTGCCGTCTTTGGCAGCTCCTTTGCGAACTCCACAATCCGCGGATACTTGTAAGGTGCCGTTTCGCGCTTAACGTGCTCCTGTAGCTGCTTGGCCAGCTCCGGGGAGGGCGTCTCCCCGTCGCGCAGCACCACTACCGCGCGTACGACCGCGCCGCGCTCCTCGTCGGGCGCCGCCACGGCGGCGGCCTCCGCGACCGCTGAATGCGCGACGAGCGCGGACTCGACCTCGAACGGGCCGATCCGGTACCCGGCCGACACGATCACGTCGTCGGCGCGCCCCTCGAAGCGCAGGTATCCGTCCTTGTCTTCGCTCACGCGATCGCCCGTGTGCCACGGGCCCTGCTCGCGACGGTCGCTTGCACTCCAGCTGCCATCGGGCTCGCGTCTTACGTCCTCGCCGAGATAGCCGAGGAAGAACGTCGGCACCGTCGTCGGGTCGGCCACCAGCTCGCCGTCGATTGTATTCAGGCGCGTGCCGGGCAGCGGCTTTCCCATCGAGCCGGGCCGTGCATCGACGCCGATCTCCATGCCCGTCATCTGTCCCGTCTCGGTCTGCCCATACCCGTCGCGGATATCGAGCCCGGTTGCGTCTTTCCACACCTTCAGCACCTCCGGGTTCAGTGCCTCACCCGCGGCCACCATGCCTTTCAGGCTCGGCAGCTTTCGCATTTTCGTGCGCTTGGCGATCACCCTGTACTCGGTCGGTGCCATGCACAGCAAGTTCACTTGCTCGCGTTCGATCGTGTCGAGTCGCTCGTTCGCCTCGAAGCGCGCGTCGTGCAGCAGCGCGGCGGCGCCCATCAGCCACGGTGCCATAAACACGTTGCGCGCCGACTTGCTCCAGCCACTGGCCGCCGTACACCACACCAGCTCGCCCGCCTTTGCGTCGAGCCATTGCTCTGCCTGGATGCGCTGCCCGTACAGGTAGCGCTGCGCGTGCACCACCGCCTTCGGCTCGCCCGCCGTGCCGCTCGTGAACGTGATCAGGGCCGGGTCGCTTTCGTCCAGCTCGGCGTAGGGGACGTCTGTTTTGGTGGCGAATAGTTGGTCGTCGGGCGTGTACAGCACAGGG
>DATNKN010000287.1:0-3467 GCA_035603375.1 Solirubrobacteraceae bacterium | reverse complement strand
CGCTCGGCGTAGTCCGCTTGGCGGCCGAGCGCCCAGTCGACCGCACCGGGTGGCAGCATCCCGCCGAGGCGCGCAAGCGTGCGGATGCGCCGTTCAAGGCGCTCGGGGTGAGCGAACGTGGCGGCCTCCTCGTGGACGCTGCGCAGGTAGATCGCGGTGAACTCTGGCGGCGGCACCAGCGGGCCGTGGTCGATCTCGCACTCCTGCACGTCGTGGCCGAGGCTGCGCAACAGCGCAACCGTGTCGTCCAGTGCGGCACGATTCTCTGGGTGCAGCTTCGTCAGCGGCGAGGGCGGCAGCTTGCTCGCGAGCGCGATCTTCAGCGGGCGGGACGCTTGGCCATCACCGGAGGAGGACGACCCTTCCCCGAGCGTCTGGGCTTCTCCCACCGGCGTCTGGAGTCCGACCTGCCCAAGCGCCGCCAGGAACGAACACGGAGGCACAGGGTCGGCGCCGGGATCGCTCGGACCGTCGGCGATCGCGTCGTAGAACAGCGCGGTGTCGCGCACCGAGCGCGCGAGCACGCCGTTGACAACCAGGCCGTGCCACGCGCCCACGTGTGGCGCAAGCGGTACTCGCCCGCGCTGAGTCTTCAGCCCGAACAGCCCGCAGTAGGCGGCCGGGAAGCGGATCGAGCCGCCGCCGTCGCCCGCGAGCGCGGCGCCGACAAGACCGGCGGCGACGGCGGCCGCGCTGCCCCCGCTGGAGCCGCCGGGGCTGTGCTCGAGCCGCCACGGGTTGTGCGTGGCGCCCCAGGTGGGTGACTCGGTCCACGGGAAGGCGCCCAGCTCGGGCATGTGCGTCTTGCCGATCACGATCGCCCCGGCGGCGCGCACGCGGCGCACGATCTCCGAGTCCTCGCGCGGGGGCTCGCCGTAGGCGTTGGTGCCGAACGTGGTCAGCTCACCGGCGACGTCGAATTCGTCCTTGACCGCGATCGGCACACCCAACAGCGGGCGTTCCCCTCCGGCACCGCGCCTGGCGTCGGCCTGGTCGGCTTCCATGCGCGCGCGCTCAGCGAACACCACGCGAAACGCGTTCAGCATCGGGTTGAAGCGCGCGATCCGCTCCAGATAGAGGTCAACAAGCTCGCGTGAGGACACCTCGCCCGCGGCGATCAGCTCGGCCTGCTTGGCGATGCCGGCGTAGGCGAGGTCGGTGGAGTCCATCGCAAAGGAATCTAGTGCAGAGCCGGATCCGCTGCAGAGCCGCGTGGAGCGTCGATCACGAAACGCTGGCGCGAGAGGGCTCAGCGGCAAGACGCGGTCTGCTCGCGCTCAAACGGGTGTGACCGGATTGCGCTTGGCCGGCCACTCGCGCCGCTTGCTCTCCGCGTGGGCAAAGCGCCGGATCAGGTCCTCGCGCAGGCGCTCGGGCTCGACCACGGCGTCGACCACAAGCTCGGAGGCGAGGTGCAGGATGTCGATGTCCTGCGCGTACTCGCGCCGCAGCTCCTCGGTCTTCGCTTCGCGCTCGGCACCCTCGGGGATCGCCTGCAGCTGGTTGTAGTAGACGGCATTGATCGCGGCCTGCGGGCCCATGACCGCGATCGATGCGCTCGGCAGCGCGATACAGCAGTCGGGGTCGAACGCGGGGCCGGCCATCGCGTAGAGCCCAGCGCCATAGGCCTTGCGCACGATCACCGAGATCTTCGGCACGGTGGCTTCCGAGACGGCGCTGATCATCTTGGCCCCATGGCGAATGATGCCCTGGCGCTCGACCTGCGTACCGATCATGAAGCCGGGCACGTCAGCCAGGAATAGGAGCGGGATGTTGAACGCGTTGCACGTCCAGATGAAGCGCGCGGCCTTGTCGGCCGAGTCGGAGAACAGCACGCCGCCCTTGTGCTTGGGCTGGTTGGCGACGATCCCGATGGCGCGACCGTCCAAGCGCGCGTAGCCGACGATGATCTCCTTCGCCCAGCGCGCGTGGACTTGCAGCAGAGAACCCTCGTCCACGAGCCCGGCGATCAACGCGATCATGTCGAATGGCTTGTTCTCGTCGCTTGGGATGACCTCGAAGGGACTACCCCCCTCCGAGAGCGGCACAGGCACGGCGGACGGCGCACCGGGGGACAGCTGCTCACAGTTGGACGGGAAGTAGGACAGGTAGCGCCGCGCATAGGCGATGCCCTCCTTGTCTGAGGAGACCAGCTGATGAGCGCAGCCGGAGACGCCGGTGTGCATGCGCGCCCCGCCCATCTCCTCCAGGGTGACGTCCTCGCCGATCACCATCTGCGCCATGCGCGGCGAGCCCAGGTACATCGAGGCGTTGCCATCGCGCATGACCACGATGTCGCAGAAAGCCGGTATGTAGGCACCCCCTGCCGCTGAGGGGCCGAACAGCACACACACCTGCGGCACGACGCCTGACATGCGCACCTGGTTGAAGAAGATCCGCCCCGCCCCGCGCCGTCCCGGAAACATCTGCACCTGCTCTGTGATACGCGCACCCGCCGAGTCCACGAGGTAGACCATCGGGATGCGCAGGCTGGCGGCGCGCTCCTGGATGCGCAGGATCTTCTCGACCGTCTTCGGCCCCCACGAGCCGGCCTTGACCGTAGGGTCGTTGGCCATCAGCGCAACCGGTCGCCCCTCGATCGTGCCGACTCCCGTGACGACTCCGTCGGCGCCAAGCCCGTCCTCGTTCCAGTTCGCCAGCAACGCCTCCTCGGAGAAGGAGGAGTCGCCTGCCTGCGCTCCGCCATGGGGTGTGCCCGGATGGGTATCCAGCAACAACCCGACGCGCTCGCGCACCGCCAGCTTGCCCTGCTCGCGCGCCTTCTCGCGATGGCGCTCGGGACCGCCCGCGAGCGCTCGCTCAGTTGCGTCGTGAATGTTGCTCATCGGAGTAGTCTCCCCGATCATGGCCGTAGACGACGATTTCGATCTTTCGGCAGCCGGCCTGCGCGCCGACGGTTCCGACCTGCGGATTTCGGTGGAGGTGTTGGCAAGCAAGCTGGAGAGCGCGCTGCCCTCGCAGACGCGCGTGGAGCGCCGAGGCGGCGGGTTGTTGGGGCGCGGCGAGAAGCGCGTGCGCCAGCTGAGCGTGAGTCTCGGCGACACCTCGTATGAGCTGACGGTCGCCGAGCGCGTCGAAGGCTTTCGCAAGCGCGAGGTCGGAGGCATCGCGATCAAGCGCGAGGCGCTCGACCCGGGCGAGTGGGTGGGCGCGCTGGCGGCGGACCTGCGCGAGGAAGCGCAGCGCAGCGCCGAGGCGCGCACAGCGCTGGAAAGGCTCGTGGGATGAGCGCGAACGAACCGCCACCCGACGTCGAAGAGGACGACGAGCCCGCGGACCCGGGCGAGAGCCCGGCAGAGCAGGCCGAATCGTTGGCGCGGGTCGAGCAGGGCGGCATCCCGCTCGGAGCCGAGCGACGGCTGCGCCAGCTGGGCGAGCACGGCGGCGCGTTCACCTCTGACCTCTCGGTCGCCGACTTCGCGCTGTGCCACCAGCTCGGCCTGAAG
>DATNKN010000278.1:0-5648 GCA_035603375.1 Solirubrobacteraceae bacterium | reverse complement strand
ACTGTGTCCTGATACGCCCGCCGATGAAGCCTTCGCCACCGACCCGGAGCCTCACGGTTCCAACGAGTAGTCGCCGCTCCTTTACGCGACATCCGAGCTTCCCCGAGTGCTCGTGCTCCCCCAGGCCCGCGCACACCCGCTCATCCCACGGCAGTGAGCCCGCGCCCGGAGCCGTGACCGCACTCAGCAGGATGTCTCGCGGCAAGACCTCCAAGTTGCGGAACAACTTCTGGCGCTGATCGCCCGCCCACACATGACTGTACTCAGGACAGCGCCGACACCGGCACACGCTCGCGCGCCCGTACAGCGGGCGACCGCAGCTACGGCAGCGCCGAACAACCGCACCAACGGCATCCTGTGCACCGTTGCGCCGCCGCGCCTCGCTCCCAACCCGAGCGGCGCACGCATGTTCGCCTCGGGCTAGATCCGGCTGATCGGTAGCCACCCCTGCCCCCAAAATGGGGCAGCGGAAGCCCTGCATTAGACCGAGACGGCGACTGCACCGGTTCGATTCCGGTCGTCGCCTCTGCAAGCGATCGCGAATCGAATGTTGACGGGCGCACCGGCTTGTTCTCCCAAGCAGGCAGTGGCGAATGGTTGACCGGGTGCAAGCCGAGTCAGAGCTGCGACGGCTCATCCGCGAGATTGCGCCAAGCGCCGCGAGTGCTGATCGTCTTGACGTGGGGGAGGTCGGTCGCCACTACTGCGCGCACCTGACGGCGCTCGGACGCAAGCACAGCACATTGACGGCGGTCGAGATGGCGCTACGCGTGTGTATCGAACCGCACCTCGGCGGCCGGGCGTTTGCGAGCATCCGGCCCGAGGACGTGGAGAACATGATGCGCGCGATGACGGCGGATGGGATGGGGGCGAAGTCGATTCGCAACTACATCGGCACGCTGAGCGCGATGTACCGCTACGCGATGCACCCACGCGACGGTGGGTGAGCAAACCCGTGTGAGATGATTGACCGCCATCGCTCCCCGCATCGACAGAGATTCGCTATCTGACGATGCGCAGATCGAAGCGCTCGCCAGTGCCGCAGTTCCCGGCGAGCACCAGTAGCTCGACCGGGCGCTCAAGGCCGCCAAGATCGACCCGCACTGCTTCCACGACCTACGCCACACGTTCGGAACGGCAATGGCCGCTGCCGGCGTGCCGATGCGGACCCTCCAGGAGTGGATGGGCCATCGCGACATCGCCACGACCCAGCGCTACGCCGACTACGCGTCGAACGAGCGGGAGGTTGAGATGTTCGATTAGGCCTTCAGGGGTCCGGGGCGGTAGGTAGCCTTGTGTACAAATGTCGTCAGCCACTGATTATGAGCGGCACGCGTGCCCGACACGAGCAGATCGACCATGAGCGAACGGCCGATCCTGGCTGAGACGAGGACGCCTGAGGGCACGCGAGTGGTGTTGTTCGAGGACACCTGGCTCCGCCACATCCTGCTCCCGCAACACGGGCATCCCGAGCTTGAGCACTATCTCACGGCGGTTCTTGCGTTGCTTCCCGACCCTGATCATCGCGAGATGGACTCACGCCCGTCGCGCGAGTGCTTCTTTAAGCAAGGCGTCGGGCCTAGTAAGTGGCTGATGGTGGTCGTAGACTCTGCACAGGAGCCGTCACGCATCGTGACCGCTCTTGGTTACGGACACGGAGAATCGCCAAGCGGATGGACAACATGAAGGTCAAGATCGACGATCTAGTGTTCGAGCGCGCCAACTACGACGCGGACGGGGACGTGCTCTACCTCACGCGCGGCGAGTCGAACGTGGCCGCCGATGCTGTCCTCACGCCTGAGGGGCACGGTGTCCGATACGGCCCTGACGGTGAGGTGATTGGTGTCACGATCATTAACGCGCGGTGGTTGCTGGAGCGCGACGGGCATCTAACGATTACGGTGCCACACGAGGTGCGTGTCGAGGCTGGCGAGCTTGCCGCGGCCCTCGGTTAGGTGAGTTTCAGACTGATTGTTTGTGCGCCCGAGACATGAGTCTGGGCTATCAAGGCATTGTGTGCGCCGGGCTAGCCACGATAAGGCTCAGTCATTGTCGCCGCGGGAAGTTTGGGTTGTCGCCTTCTCCTCGCATCCTTTTCAATGGGTGGTAAAGCTACTTTGCCTCACCTTGAATCATGCTGAGCGCGTCTCGGTAGAGGAACGGAACCCAGTAGGCTGGATTTTGCTTCGCCCCCCGGCGCTCAAAGAAACCCACATCGACTAGCTGTTCCGCGACGCGGCGTGCCTCCTCCGGGGCCACCTCCCAGATAGCGCCGAGTGTGTGGGGGGTTTGCTGCGTCTTCTCGCCTTCGAGTTGCTCGACGTGGAGCTTGAGATCCGGATACTCGGCATACAACGTCGTTGTCAATCGAGTGGCGGAGACCGCTTTGAGCGCGTCCTTGAAAGCGGGTCGATCGAAAAGCTGTTTTGCCGGGGGAGGATCATGACCTACCTCGAAGCGCTTCAGTTGGCTCTCTCTCAGGCTCGACATAAGATGGATTAGCTCTCGCGGCGCGGTCTTCGTGCTGCCATCCTGGGTTCGGCTAACCATCCAGTCAAATGTCTGTGGGTTGCGCCCTAGGTCTACCTGCTCCGGAAACATGAGCTTGAGCAGGCTCTCCTGCTCGGGCACGCTCGCGAGTACCTGTGCGGCATCGATGCCGTAGTAGTCACATATCTCGGAGTTGCGAAGGGTGCGGCGCATAACGAGGTTAAGAAGAGACTGACGCTCCCAGGAAATTGTCAAGGCTCGTGTAATGTGACTTGCCTCGCGGAAACCGCTTTCAGTAATGCTCCGCCAAATGTCTGTTCGCAAGAAAATCTTGACTGCAATTCGATCTAGCGCTTGCAGATCGAGATAAACCTTAAAGAGGGCTCGCAGGGCATTCTGCTCAAGCTCCTCCTGAGTGACAAACGCCACATCGAGACGGTCCAAGATGAGCCACACGCTGAAGTCGAGCGTCTTGAGGGCTTCGTTGGCAGACTCCAACAATTCGTCGATTGAAACGATCCCGGCCGCCCTCAATTCCGGCTGAGGCTGACCTAGTGTGATCTTGCCGGTGATGCCGACTGGCATACCTGTGCCTGGATCAAGCAGTAGGCCGCCCTCGACTGACTCCGCGCGTGCTACTTGCCGGACGTAGTTGCGGGTCGCGTGCAAACGAGACCGCAGGCTGGTTTTGGCCTCGAACAGTCCTGCCTCAAGCAGTGTGTTATAAACGCGTTTGGCATCATCTGTCTCGACACCCCATTCCTTCAAGACCGTTGCTACGAGGCCTAGGAAGTAGACCTTCCAAAGGCCAACAAACTCAGTCTCGCTTGTCGGCGGATCTTCTGCGACATCCTGGAATGCTGGCGCTCCGCTTGGATTCTCGGCGGGAACGATCAGGATGCCACGGTCGAATAGCTCCTGCTGCTTTGTGACAAGCAGTGAATAGAGGGCGCTCTTCCCCGAGCCCTTCGGTCCGTAAACGACATCAACGTCACCAGCATATAGCCGCCGCCACTGGTCGGTCTCGACGAAATACTCGGCCAACTCGTTAACCTCTTGCTCGGCGATACGCTCGCCGAACGAAGCTTCTTGCAGCGCCTCTCGTAGGTCCATCGGCGCAGTCTATATGTAGGCTAGTTCCGGCATCTAAGACGACGATGCGACCTTGGATCAGTTGTCCGGGTCATCGTCGCCCCTGCGCTGCTCCGGTTACGACTCGCGGCGCGAGTGGTGCAGAGCGGCGACCCAATTCAATGCTGGCGATCCGTCGTGGTCGAGCGTCCACTCGGTCGGTAGTTCTGCCATCGGAAGCAGTTCGTCCTCGACGGCTCGCAGGGCGGGTAGTTCGATAGCGTACCTGCGGCAACGAGCTGCGCCCGAAGGCGTCCCGAGCGAACCCAGCGCCGGATCGTCTCTCGGTCCTGGCCGAGGCGGCTTGCGGCTTCTGCGACGGTCAGCATGTAGCGTATTGTATGCGACACATCGGACCCGTCGGGAGCCGGGCCCAATGGCGGAATGATGCGCGCGCCAGCCCGCCGTCTAAGGTTCCATTCCGAGCAAACCCCAGCTAACCTGAGAGCATCGAAGCCCAGCAAACACGGGGCCTCACGCCCCAGGGCACCCCCACCAACCGTTTCGAGCCCAGTATCGCCCATTGACTTCCTCGGCACGCAAACTACGGGCGTCCCACCCGCGCAGCCTGCCGCTAGGCTGGTTTTGACGGGGGCTTTGTTTCGTGGATTCGTCCGCGAGGAAAGGGAGTCTTAGGGGCAGCGGGTGGCGCCGGCCGTCCTGTCAGCTCTGGTCCTGTCGGTCGCGCTCACGCTGCTGCATCTTCCTGGCGTGGGTGAGGGTGCATGGCAGCACGATTCGGTGTACAAGCTCGACGAGTCTCCAGATTGGGCGTGCGATGGGTTGTTCGTAGCGGACGAGCGTGGTCCATAGCACAGTGGACTCCTGGACGATCACGACGTTGTGCCCGGTGATCAGGGCGGAGCGGGCCTGGAGCGTCACCGTGTCGGGGCGATCGTCGAGCATGCGCCAACCGAGCACGTTCTCGGGCGACCGCCCAGGCAGCGACCGTCTAGGCGCGAGCCGCAGCCCGAGAACGAATCGCCAACCGAGCATCTGAAACCAGCGGACGATCGTTGGAGCGTCCTCCCAGGTAGCGCGCGCCCACTGCTCAGCACTCATTGACCGGGCGTCACCAGCCGCAAGCTCATACGTGATCGTCCGGTCAGCGCCAGCCAGATCCTCGCGCGATCGAATTGCCTCGGGTACCCCGACGACGTGGGCATGCGAACGTGTCACACCGGCAACCTTCCCCGTCCTGGTGCGACGGACTCGGCATAGGTGCATTCCGCGGATGGCATAAGCACATACACCACATCAGGCTCCGCGCACGAGCACTGTCTTCGTCACTCCGGCGAGGCAGTGCTCGCGCAGAGCGCGCGGAGCGTCGTCAAACGGCGCGATGCTGGTGATGACCTGCTCGGGACGCAGCTTTCCGCGTGCGATCAACTCGAGCGCGCCGGGAATGTTGGTGCGCGCGTGCGGAATGCCGACATGCAGCGTGCAGCGGCGAATGTACATCTGAATCAGGGGGATGGGAGTGCTGCGGTGCAGGCCACCGTTACTGGTGCAGACACCGTCGGGAGCGGTGTGAGTGAGGGCGAGGCGAAGCGGATCGGCGCTTGAGTGGACGACCAGAGGTGCGGGCGCATGCCCGCGTAGCTCGCGCGGCTGTAGCGCGATCAGACCGAGCCGTTCGGCGTGGGCCCGCACCTGCGCTCGCGAGTCCACCAGGCGCACGTTGCGCGCGCCCAGCGCCAGGGCGATCTGGCCGGCATAGAGGGCGACGCTCGCGCTCAGCAGCGGTCGCCGCGAGAGCCCGGCGATGATCAGGATCCGTGCATCGGCGTCGTCCTGGAGCAGCGCCGGCAAGTGTGGCGCGATGTGACGGTAGGCGTCGGCGATGTTGTCCGAGAGGCTTGCGGCGGCGGCCGGCGCGACCCCGTCGGGGAGTGGGACGAGCATCGCGTCGGCGTACGGGACCATGAGCTCGTCGGAGAACGCGCCGCCGAAGTGTCCGCCGCCAACGCCCATACCGAAGGCTGACAACGGGGGAACGCTGAGGCAGCTGCCGTGGTAGCCAGCGC
>DATNKN010000256.1:0-10001 GCA_035603375.1 Solirubrobacteraceae bacterium | reverse complement strand
CTTGACCAGTGGCGAGTAGGCAACGACGAGCCGCTCGCGAGCGCGAGGGTCTCCGTCTGACTTATAGCGCCGCCACAGTTCGCGCAGCTCGATCGCTTTGACGTTCGTCTCCAGGGTCCTCTCCCGCCGATCAGGCCCGAGGGTGACTGCGCGCATAGGCGCTTCTTAGTTTGGCGGACTCTACCCGAGTGTAGACCTGGGTGGTCGAGATGCTCGCGTGACCGAGCAGCTCCTGGATAGAGCGCAGGTCCGCGCCGCCGTCGAGCAGGTGGGTGGCGAAGCTGTGACGCAGGGCGTGCGGAGAGAGCCCACCCTGCACTCCCGCGCGCGCCGACCACGCCCGCAGGCGGCGGCGCACGTCGCTGGTGGAGAGCCGCCGGCCTGTGCGGCTGAGGAACAGAGCATCTCGGTCGAGGTCGGCTCGGCCGTGCTCGACTTGGCCGGCGTCGACTCCGAGCGAGCCCCCGAGGCTCGCTCCGGCAAGCGCCTTTACGGGACCACTCGCGGTTGGCGCCCTGGGCGCCCGGGCGTGAGACAGCGCGGGACGACCGCGCTCCACGTAGGCGCGCACGGCGCGCAGCGCGAACTCGCCGGCGGGGACGAAGCGCGTCTTGGATCCCTTGCCCTCGACCCGAAGCTGCTCGGCGTCGTGGTCAACGCTTGAGAGGTTCAGCGAGACGATCTCCTCGGCGCGCAGACCACAGGCATAGGCCAGCTCGAACAGAGCGCGATCGCGCATCTCCAGTGGAGTGGCGGCCGGAATGCTGTCGAGCAGACGGGCCATCTCTCCCGCCTTCAGTACTCGCGGCAGGTGGGAGCCGCGGCGTGGCGTTGAGATCAGGTCGGCAGGGCTCTGCTCGATGTGTCCGTGCTCACGCTGACTGCGAAACAGGGCGCGGATCGCGGCCAGCTTGCGGGCGGTCGTGGTCGCTGAGGAGCCCAGCTCTGAGAGGTGGGCGATATAGCGACGTACGTCGCGCACGCCGACGCTCGCCGGGAGTAGCTCGCGCGCGCGCGCCCACTCACCGAACTGGAGCGTGTCGATCGCGTACGCACGACGGGTGCGCGCGGCGGCACTGGTGCGGCGCAGATCCTCCTCCAGCAGCGCAAGCGCCCGCGACCACGGCTCGCCGAGACTCGGAGGGATGTGGGCGATCGCTGCGCTCATCACCACGCCCTATTCGCCATGAGCGACGGGCGCCCTGCCGCGTGGGCTAGCTGCGGCTGAGCAGCGTGGGCGAGGACACGCAGAGAACTGGAGCAAGCAGCTCCGCAAGCTCGCTCCAATCGCGGGCGCCGAGCACGTCCTCGACCTCGCAAAGCTCAGCGTTCCACGGGTGGAGGATGGTCGCGGTCGAGATCCCGCACTCGATGGCCGCCGTGATGTTGAGCGGGCTGTCGTCGATCAGCAGGTCGATGTCAAGCTCCACACAACGGCTGACCTTGTCGTAGGAGCAGCAGAGGTCGTCGAACGGGAGCCCGATGCTCTGGAGCCACTCGGCGGTAGCGGGAGCACAGGTGCTCGCGCGGTGGGTTGTTATGTGGATGAAATGTCCCTGCTCGCTCCATTGGCGAACCGTCTCGACAGCGTCAGGGTAGGCGTACCCGGCGAGGATCGTCTCGGCGCTGTGGCTCTCCTCAATGCACAGCTGCAGTTGATCGGGGCGCAGCCGCGTGATACCCCACGTGAACTGCTCCTCGTAGGGCAGTTCCACGCCGAAACGACGGCGGGATACCTCCGAGAGCACGTCCCAGTAGTGGTGCAGGGTCGAGTCGACATCGATCGCGATGCGCATGGGTCGAGTAGATTACTCGGACGATGAGCGGCGTAGGCACCATCCTCGACGACGAGCTGCGCCCAGCCTACGGACCGGAGGGACGCTCGGACTGGCTGGACGTGGACTGGCGCGAGCACCAGCGCTGGGTGACCGTGCAGGGCACGCCTGTCAACACGATCGATATGGGAGAGGGGCCCGCGATCGTTTTCGTCCACGGCCTGTCGGGCAGTTGGCCGAACTGGCTGGAGCAGTTGCCCGTGTTCGCGAAAGACCATCGCGTTATCGCGATGGACCTTCCAGGGTTCGGTCACTCGCCGATGCCGCACGAGCGCATCACAATCTCGGCGTATGCGCGCATCCTCGACGGGTTGCTGGACACGCTCGGGGTGAGCGCGGCAACCCTGGTGGGCAATTCGATGGGTGGGTTTGTGTCCACCGAGCTTGCGATCGCCTTCCCCCAGCGGGTCGAGCGCCTGGTGCTGGTATCGGCGGCCGGGATCAGCACGTATCGCCATCGCGACGTGGAACGAGTCGAGCCGTACTTGCGCCGCGTCGCGCCGATCGTGGCGGTGTATACCGGTTGGACGGCGTCGCGCTCGGACTGGGTGGCGCGCCGCGCGGGGCTGCGCAACCTGACGCTGGGACTCATCACGCGTCATCCGGGCCGGCTGCCCGCGGCGCTCGCCGCCGAGCAGTTGCGCGGGGCCGGCAAGCCTGGATTCATGCAGGCGCTGAAGGCCAACATCGACTATCCGATCAGAGAGCGCCTACCGGAGATCGCCTGCCCGACACTGATCGTGTGGGGCGAGGAGGACAAGGTGATCCCCGTCTCCGATGCAAGCGTGTTCGAGGAGCTGATACCCAACTCACGCAAGGTCATCTTCGAGGACACCGGTCACGTAGCGATGATCGAGCGTCCCGCCTCGTTCAACAAGCTGCTCAGCGAGTTCCTAGCGGAATAGCACTCAGCTAGTAACCGCACCCTCGGCGGCGGAGCCGACCAGCTTCACATACTTGCGAATCGCAACATCGATGTGCTCGTCGGCGCGCGGGGGCTGCCGGTAAGCCGAGAGCCGCTCCACGATCTGCTCGTCGTCCAACGCGACATCCATCCGCCGCGCGTCAACGTCGATCGTTATCTCATCACCGTCGCGCAAGGCGCCGATCGGGCCGCCACGCACCGCCTCGGGGGCGATGTGAGCCGCCATGAAGCCATGGGTGGCACCTGAGAAGCGTCCGTCGGTGATTAGCGTGACGCTCTCCCCCAGGCCCTCGCCGACGATGGCGGCGGTGACGGACAGCATCTCGCGCATTCCCGGACCGCCGGCGGGCCCCTCGCCGCGGATGACTACGACGTCTCCCTCCTTGATCTCGTGAGCGAGCACGGCGGCCATCGCGGCCTCCTCGCCGTCGAACACGCGGGCGGGACCGACATGGCGACGACGCTCGTGGCCGGCGAGCTTGACGACACAGCCGTCGGGGGCGACATTGCCATGCAGGATGGCGAAGCCGCCGGTGGGCTTGAGAGGACTTGAGAGTGGACGCACGACCTTCTGGCCAGAGGTCTCCTGTGCCTCCGCAGCGTGTTCGCCGACGGTGCGACCGGTAACGGTGAGCGCGTCGGTGTGCAGCACACCGGCTTCCTGCAGGCGGCGCATCACAAGCGGCACGCCACCCGCCTCATACAGGTCGGTGGCGACATACTGCCCGCCGGGTTGCAGGTCGCACAAAAGCGGCGTGGCATCGGAGATGCGGTCGAACTCCTCGATCGAGAGCGCCACGCCCATTTCGCGGGCAACGGCGAGCAGGTGCAGCACGATGTTGGTGGAGCCACCGCTCGTCGCCCCAGCCGCGATCGCGTTTTCAAGCGCGGGCTTTGTAATGACCTGATTGGGGAGCAGTCCTTTGCGGAGCACATCCATGACCAGCTCCCCGCACTCGACGGCCACCTGGAGCTTGCGACCGTCCTCGGCCGGCACCATCGAGGAGCCGGCGGGTGAGATGCCCAGCACCTCGAAGGCCATCGCCATCGTGTTGGCGGTGAATTGTCCGCCGCAAGCTCCGGCTCCGGGCGAGGCGACCTCCTCAAGCTCATGCAGCTCTGCCTCGGTGATCTTGCCGGCCGCGTAGGCTCCGACTGCCTCGAAGACCTGCTGGATGGTGACGTCCTGGCCCTTGTAGTGGCCGGCACGAATCGAGCCGCCGTAGAGCATCAGGCCCGGGATGTTCAGGCGGGCGAGGGCCATCACGGCGGCAGGGATCGTCTTGTCGCAGCCGGAGATGACGACGAGCGCGTCGAAAGCGTGAGCGGAGGCGACCAGCTCAATCGAGTCGGCGATCAGCTCGCGCGAGACGAGCGAGGCACGCATCCCGGAGGTGCCCATCGTGATGCCGTCGGAGATCGCGATTGTGTTCAGCTCCATCGGTGTGCCGCCGGCGGCACGAATGCCCTCCTTGACCTTCGCGGCGAGCACGCGATTGTTGAAATTGCACGGCATCGTCTCGATCCACGAGTGGGCGACCCCGACGATCGGCTTGGCGAGATCCTCGGCCGTGTAGCCGATGCCATGCAGGTAGGCGCGCGCGGCGGCACGCTCGGGGCCCTCGGTGAGAGCGCGCGAGCGATGCCTGACGTCAAAAGCGGGGGCGGCGTTCACAGTGCGGGAACACTACCGGCGCGCAGCGACGGCCGGTCGCGCGAAGCCACACGCTCGGCCGGCTCCGGCAGCCTGTCCCCGGCAGCCCGCTCGCGCTCCCAGCACGACAGGCGCGCAATATCGCCGCGCACGCGCGCGACATTCACCTGGCGCCCCGGGAGATGCATGTTCGCCCGCGCGATCAGCGAGCCCTCGTCCGCTGTCAGCGCCATCCACTTGGCGAGCACGTCGTCGGCATCCGGCAGCCTGGAGCTGCCGTATGGACGCGAGTGGTCGGGAAACTCGACGCAATACTCGCCCAGCAGCGCGCCCGATTCGGGCGCGTAGGCAAGGATCGGCTTGTGGGGATAGAGGAGGTAGGCATGGGGCCGCGCCGCGCCGCCGCCGAACACCCGCAGGAAGCCAAGCTCGCTGTACATCGCCCACTCCTCCTCGTTGACGCACGAGCGCAGCAGGGCGCGGGCGCGCTGCTCGGCGCGCAGTTCGCGCCCGGGGTCATAGCCCTCCGCTAGCACGGGCTCGGGTAAGCGCCGGACGCGCGTACGGAGCATCCCCAGCGCGGACGGCACCAGCTCGCGCAGAGCAGACCAGGCAATTGCCCACAACAGCGCAATCGATACGAGCGCGGCGGTGCCAAGCGCGAGCGGCATATCGACCTAGAAGACTGGCGCCGAAGCTCGACGAGGGCCGAGGACTGACCCAACCACCGTCCGGTAGCGCGCGGTTGTGCTCAGCGGATGACGATACTCGCCAACCATCTCTAGCCGCCCGCGGCCCGCGGGAAGAAGATCACGCGCTCGGCGCCTGCCGGTATCTCCTCGAAGCTCCTGACAAGCTCGGCCTCGCGGCGTCCCGCCGTGGTGCTTGTCGGCACGGCGGCCCACATGCCCGCGTCAAGCTCGCGGCGGAACGCGGCGAGCAGTTCGGCATGTTGCTCGGGGACGCTTATGTCACCCTCGGCGAGCACCACATCGCCGTGTCCCGGCTTGACGCGCAGCAACTTCATCGCGACCGATTATGGCAAACGCGCCGAGCCCGACCAAATGGCCAAGCGCGGTGCGCAAAACCGCGATTCCACTGCGGCCGAGCAGGTCGAAACTGCGCTCGGCCGCTCGCGGCGGAAGCTACTCGGACACTGACCGCCGCTCGCGCAAACGCTCCAGGCCGAGCACATCGACCGGCCCCGACCCCTTCCCCACGTCGCGCAGCCCGGCCGCGACCGCGGCGCCGGCAAGCTCACGTGCCGCGAACGCGGCCTGCAGCGGGGTACGGCCGAGCGCGAGCTGGGCCGCGAGCACGGAGGAATGGGTGCAGCCCGAGCCGTGCGCGGCACCGTCGGGGTGGCGCTCGCCGGGGATGCTCACGAACCGATCGGGGTCCTCGGCGTCGAGAAACAGATCGACAGCCTGGGCTCGGTGGCCGCCGGTGAGCACCACGATGCGTGGTCCGAGCGCGAGCACGGTGCGGACAAGCTCGTACGCGTCGTCGTCCGCGTACGCTGGCTCGCCGCTTCCTGAAGGCGCACCCTCTCCGCCATCCGAGCGCGCAACCTTCTCGTCGCCTGCGCTTCGCTCACGCTCCGCGCTCCCCTCACGTGCTCCACGCTGCACGCCGCCCTCGCCCTCGCTCTCGGCCCGCGTGCGCCGCGCGAGTGCGCGCGCCTCGTGCAGATTCGGCGTGAGAACGGTCGCCCGCGGCAATATTTGCGCGATCAGCGCATTCTCAGCGTCCTCGTCCAACAGCCTTGCGCCGGACTCCGCCACCATCACCGGGTCCACCACCACCGGGACACCTGCCGGCAGCTCGTCGAGTACTTGCGCTACGACAGCGACGATCTCGGCAGTGGCGAGCATCCCGATCTTGACCGCGTCAACGCCGATGTCGTTTAGGACCGCTCGCACCTGCGCGAGCACGATGCTGGGCGGAACCGGATGGATCGCGCTCACGCCGAGAGTGTTCTGCGCGGTGATCGCCGTGATCGCACTCATGCCGTGCACTCCGCAGCTCGCGAATGCCTTCAAATCGGCCTGTATGCCGGCCCCGCCGCCCGAGTCCGAGCCGGCGATGGTCAGCGCACGCGGTGTGTGGGCAGTGTCTGGCATTTCAAGTGCTGAGCGGCGACGGGACGGAGATCGACCGTCGCGCATAGCAGGGATTCTTGCGCTCCGCGCGAACGATCGGCGCCGCGACCGCGAGGCTCTGTCTCAGGAAGCCCGGGG
Source organism: Solirubrobacteraceae bacterium (assembly GCA_035603375.1). Classification (GTDB taxonomy): domain Bacteria; phylum Actinomycetota; class Thermoleophilia; order Solirubrobacterales; family Solirubrobacteraceae; genus Palsa-744. The sequence continues at coordinate 3,347 of DATNKN010000256.1, read as the reverse complement.
ACGCTTGCGCGCAGGGAAGATCGCGTAGCTGCCGATCGCGGTGACGAGCAGGCGTCCGTCCTCATGGCGCACCTCGCTGCGCATCACCGCGTTCGTGCGGTTGCGACGATCCAGCTCGGTGGTACACACGATCTCGCCCTCGATCGCGGTTTGGATGTAGTTGATCGAGATGTTGAGCGTCGCGATGTGCTCCTCGTCGGTCGTGTGCGGCCACAGGGTGGAACCCATGCAGTAGTCGACAAGCGCATAGGTGACCACGCCAGAGAGCAGACCGGCCGCGTTGATCAGCTCAGGCCTGATCGCCAGGCGAACCGTGTCTGCGCTGTCCCAGCGCATACCCATGAAGCCGCTGACGCCGTCGATCCCGCGCGGGCCCGAGTCGGCCGCGCGATCTTTGCCGGAGTCCGGCGACCCCGATGTTGCTCGCGACTGCGCCGTCATCGGCGCAAAGGCTATGCGAGCGAGCCCACGCGCGTCGGCTGGAGGCGCCGAGAGCAATCCCCCGCAGCCCGAGAAATTCTCATCTCCCGGTCTGAGAATCGGCACATTTGTGCATTTTACGTCACATTTTTTGCCGTATGTTCGAGGCATGTGTCCAGCGAGCTCCGCGTGTCCAGGCGCACCGTTCCCCAGCGGCGACAGGCGCCGTGCGCTGGGCACGCTTGGCGAGGATCTGGCCGTCGCTCACTTTCGCCGGCTCGGATTTGTGACGGTGGCGCGCAACGTACGCACGCGCCACGGCGAGATCGACCTGATCGCGTTCGACGGCACGGCGCTCGTTTTCGCGGAGATCAAGACACGACGTGCGAACAACCGCCGCAGAGGCCTATGCCCTGAGGACCAACCGCTCGCTTGGCTGAAGTTCAGTCAGCGCTCGCGCCTGAAGCGGCTCGCGTGTGCCTGGCTATACGACAACACCCACGCACGTCCGAAAGCCAACACGATCCGGTTCGACGCCGTCGGAGTGATCGTCGATGGCTCGGACAAGCTGTTGCGCCTCGACCACATCGAGGGGGCTTGGTGAGGCTCAGAGAGCCAGCTGTGCGTATGCCACCGACTGAAACGACATGCGATGCAGAGGCGAGACGCCCTGACGTCCGATCGCTTCGCGATGCAACGGGGTCGAGTAGCCAACGTGCTCAGCGAAGCTCCAGCCTGGGTGCAGCTCGTCGGCATGATGCATGTAGCGGTCGCGCGTGACCTTCGCGACGATCGAGGCGGCCGCGATCGCCGCGCTCGTGGCATCGCCCCCCACGACTGGCCGCTGCGGGCGCTCGAACTCTGGTACCGCGAAGCCGTCGATGAGACACTCGACCTCGCCCTCGATGTCGCGCGTGACGCCGCGTATCGCGTCGCGCAGCGCCGCGAGATTCGTCTTGTGCAGGCCACGCGAGTCGATCCCGCTCACGCAGCGCGAAACGACCGTGACCCGCATCGCGGTGGAGAGGACCAACGGATACAGCTCCTCGCGCGCCAGCGCGGTGTGTTGCTTGGAATCGTTGAGTGCCGCGAGCGCGCGCAGATCGCGCGTCGTCAGCCGGTCGTAGTCGAACAGGACACCTGCCGCGACCAGCGGACCGGCCAGGCAGCCGCGACCGGCCTCGTCCGCGCCGGCGACTAAAGGCACGCCGAGGCGTCGATCGAAAGCGAACAGGCGCTGCCCGCTCGATCCCGCGCGCGCCCGGCGACGAGCGGAGCGCCGGCGCCGCGAATACGGCGCCCTGGAGCTATCCGGCGTCCGAGACCCCTTAGAGAGTGCCGATGCGGTCGGGAGGCCAGTAGGTGAAGAAGGCCTGTCCGATGATCCAGCTCGTGGGGACCGGTCCCCAGAACCTGCTGTCGTCCGATTCGCCACGATTGTCACCCATCATGAACCAGTGACCGGCGGGAATCTTGATCGGCGTTGGAAAGTTGCACTCCGAGCTGCTGCCGCACGATCTGATGTACGAGTCTTTCTCGCGCTTGCCATTGACATACGCATGGCCTTCCTTGATGTACAGCGTATCGCCGGGGCCGGCCACGACCCGCTTGATGAAGTTCACCCCGTTGTCCTCCTGGGGCTCGGGAGAATCGCACGCGGCTCCGCCCGGCGTGACCATGTGGGGAGCGGGTCCGCAAACCTGCTGTTCGGCGTCCTTCGGCGGATGGAACACCATGATCTCGCCGATTTTCGGTTCGCCAAAGTGCATCCCGACGCGATCGACGAGCACCCTTTGACCGACATCCAGCGTCGGTTCCATCGAACTACTGGGGATCTTGTAGGGCTTGACGATGAACGCCTGTATCGCGAGTGCCAGTCCGATCGCCACCAGCACGATCACGATCAACTCGACGATCGAGTTCAGCCTCGACTTCGGAGGGTCCTTTTCCCCGGCACTCGTCGCCGAGGCACGGGTGGGTGTCACGCGATCGGGTCGCCGGCTGCAGCATCGCCGGCGTCGGAGGAGGAATCGGCCTCGTCCGCGGCCGCTGTGCTGGCCTTCGCGCCATCGGCCTCGTCGGTAGCCACCGTCGTGGCCGCCTCCGCGCCAGCGGCCTCATCGGTTGCACTACCGGACTCTACGCCCTCCGTGCCATCGTCCATACCGCTCACGGCAGCCGACTCCACGCCCTCGGAGTCCAGGACCGTCTCCTCGGCGGTCGCACCCTCCGCGTCAGTTGCCCCCGTGGGCTCATACAACAGCCCCGACTCGACCACTTCCTCCGGACCGGTGTAGCGACGCTCACGCACACGCGCACGCTTGCCGACACGGTCGCGCAGGTAGTAGAGCTTCGCGCGACGCACGTCGCCGCGGGCGGCCACCTCAATGCGCTCAATCTTGGGCGAGTGGACCGGGAACATACGCTCGACCCCGACGCCAAAGGACTGCTTGCGCACTGTGAAGGTCTCGCGTGCACCGTGGCCCTGGCGCTTGATCACGACACCCTCGAAAACCTGGATGCGGCTACGGGTACCCTCAATGACCTGGAAATGCACCTTCACGCGGTCGCCCGGCGCGAAGTCGGGGACGCGGCGCAGTTGCGCACGCTCGATGCTTTCGATAACAGTGCTCATGGCAAAAAGAAGGCGCCGTGTGAGCGGGAGTCGCTGCACAGACCGACGCGCTCGCGAATGGTAGCGAACAGCGCTCACCGGAGCGCAGGACCCTATGCAGGTCTCTGTTCCCCACGTAACTTGCTCTGCTGAACGCGCCACTGGCGTATCCGCTCGTGGTGTCCGGAGAGCAGGACCTCGGGCACCCCCCAGCCGCGATACTCGGCGGGGCGGGTGTAGTGCGGATACTCCGGGTCGCCGTCGAGCGCCTCGCTGAAGGACTCCTCGACGGCGGAGTCGGCGTGCCCGAGCG
>DATNKN010000254.1:0-9731 GCA_035603375.1 Solirubrobacteraceae bacterium | reverse complement strand
CCTGCCATGCGCGTCCTCGATCTGCTCGCGCTGCCACGGATCGCCGATCGCCCACACCACCGATACAGACTTCGGTGCACTGAACGACACGTCGATACCACCACCCCTACCGCCACCCGCTCCCTCCGGACGCAACCAATCACCCGTCCCCGGATGACGACCCTCCATCAACGCAATGAAATCCCGACCGTCCACCGTGCCGTCGGAGACGATCCCCAAACGCGCCAGCGTCGCTCCCGCTACGTGCCAGCGGCCCGGGGCCTGCGCCGCCTCGCTCGTCGGACCGAGGTAATAGTCGCCTCGCTCCGGCGCCACCGTCTTTGACTCAAGGTAGCGCGCATAGCCAACCGCAGAGTCCGCCTTGATGCTCATCGCCGTCATCACGATGCGCGCCATCATAGCGCCTTATCGGATGCTTCTAAGCATACCGTGCATCTAGTCTGTCCTGCCGTCTGTGGTTGCTTCGAGCGCTGTGTCGCCGATCGCGCTCTTGGCTCGCGGGCTTGTCGCTACGGCCCGCTGGAGGGACACGGACATACGGTCCCGAGGCAGGCTCGGGGTGCCGGTTCGCTGGGGGCGAGCGGGCCCGCAGCGACCGTTCCGACATGAGCACGACGGCAGGCAAGAGCCTGCGCCAGCAGGCGGTTACCAAGCGGGCACCAGCCCGCACCAGTAGCCCCGGCACGGCGGTAGCCGTGCCACCACAACCATCCAACCCGCCGGCCGGGACGACACGCCCGCCGGTGCGACCCTCGCCAGCTTGTGAGAGGGTTGGCCGCGTGAGCCTTCGCTACCGACTGCTCTACCGGCTCGGCATCACACCCTGGGACCAAGACCATGTTCCCAGCGAGCTGGCCGCACTCATCCAAGGACCCTCGGCGCTCACGCCCGGGCTCGCGCTCGACATTGGTTGTGGCACCGGCACCCAATCCATCTACCTCGCCCAACACGGATGGCAGGTCACCGCGATTGACGCTGTCCCCCGCGCACTCGAGCAAGCCCGACAACGCGCCAAGACGGCACGGGTGAACGTCCAGTTGATAGTCGGCGACGTCAGCGCCCTCGACCTACTCGGGCTCGACGGCGGGTTCGGGCTACTCCACGACCGTGGCTGCTACCACGACCTACCCGACAGTGCTCGCGACGGGTACGTCCACGGTGTTAGCTCTCTCGCCGCGCCTGGCGCTACGCTGCTGCTGATGGCGTTCGTGCCCGTGGCCCGCCGTCCCGGCGCTCCCGCCGGCGCATCCGAGCGGGAGATACAACAAAGCTTCGGCACCGACTGGGACCTCCTCTCCGTACAGAGCGACAGCGGGCCCGACCCACCAGGGCCGATGCGACGCGTCCCGCGACTCTGGTACCGGCTACGACGCCGGTGAGCGACCGACTTGCGAGACGAGAACACATGCTCGAAGCCCGAATACACACCGGGCAGTGCGGTCTGTGGAAGACTCTATAGCGGTGCGGGTGGCTGACTTTTCCGAAGTGCAGGCGCCAGGGGCTCGGCCTGCCGCGCGGCTTGGCCTTCGAGGCCGTTAGATGCGCGCCCCATTGTCGCCACCCGCACCTTGAGCGATCCCGAGGTCGACACCAAAGTCAGCGTTCTTCGAGGCGATCCAAAAGGTCATCGAGAACGCTATAAAACCTTGCAAGGGCATCGCGCTGTTCGATGGCGACAAACCGCAGGACAGACGGATTGACGTACTTGGACATGCTCTGTAGCTCGAATTCCTGGATATGCAGCGCGGCGACGATCCCCTTGAACAGCGCCTCGTAATCACAGGGACTGACCGTATAAGCATTGCCAGGCTCAACTTCGCGAATCGTGCTGGCGAGCGAGCGCATTCGCTCTGAAAGCTCCGCATCGTCGGGGTCAGTAGCGCTCGTATTACCGGCAGCGCGCTCCTCGGCCTCTTCCAGCTCCCACTTGCGAATCAAAAAGGCGAGGCCATGCACTAGCGCTGCCAACCACCCCGAAGGGACCGTGATGCCGGTAACTAACCCTGAGTTACCCTCAGCTTGGCTTTCTTCCACGCGTCGAGCCTCAGCGCGAAGGGCGTGTATTTCGACGCGGCGCGCCATGATCGCCGCTTCAAGCTCCGCGCTCTGGGCCATCCCCGAATAATGACCGCTCAACCGTTCTCACGCCGCCGCGTGCGGACTTCTGAAAATTCGTTGGCCGGTTTGGGCTGTTCGAGGTCATTGGTAGTGTGGCCCCCCTCGATCCCCATACTCCCGAGCCGAGCGACGCGTCCGTGGATTTGCGTGGGCGTGGTGTGCGGGTCGATGGTTATGAAGGTTTGCGTGCTGGTACGGCAGTCGCTGCTATCCGGCGGTTGGGGTTGCGCCCGGCGCTTGAGCGGGTCGAGGGATATGAGCCTGGGCTACATGGGTTTGTGGTCTCCCAGGAGCCGGAGCAGGGCGCCGAAGTGCAACCCGGTGGCGCTGTCGGCCTGTTTGTCGCCGCACCGTCGCGAGCTATCGCCGCCACCGGACCGACGGTCCCGCGCGAGGAGTCCGAGGTCGATGTCGAGAGTTTGCGCGTCGGCGAGCCGCTCTACGCCGATGATACCGTCGAGATTCACGAGGTCGCGGTTCCCGACGAGCCGTATGCGGAGCCAGTACCGGCCATCGATGAGGGCGAGCTGCCCGACGATCAGCACGAGCCCCAGGGATCGTCCGACGGGTCACGCGTAGATGGTGCCGGCGACGCCGAGATAGATAACCCGGCGGTCACCGAGGAGGAGGAGGAAGAAGAAGAAGAAGAAGAAGAAGAAGAGGACCTCGCCACCGACCCCCACCACCATCACAACGACGACACGGATTATGGGTCGTCGTCGCAGGCTGTTTGGCGTGGTTCGCCGAGTAGCGCTCCTCGCGCTCGTTTGAAGCTACGGAGCGCTCAGCACTCCGAGGGCGCGCGGCGTGGACGTGTGTGGTCGCCGACTGTGCTGGGTTGGGGTGCCTTGGCGGTGTTCGCGTGCCTGTTGGCCGCGCTCTTGTTGGTGTATGCGGCGAGCTACCGGTCTTCTTCGCGGCATCCCTCGCCGCGCGGTTCAGTATCGGCGCACGGGATCGTCTCGCCTTCTCGCTCACCGGTGCATGTTCCGCTCGCGGCGCGAGCGGCCGGCCGTTCTCGTGCGGCTCGGCCTGTTCGCCGGGGTGCGGTCAGGCATGTTAGTTCGCGCTCTTCCCGGCGCGTGAGGCTTGCCGCGGGTAGCAGCGGGGCTTCTCTTCACACCGACGTGCCGGCTGCCGCTGTGCCAGCGCCGGGTGTGCGGGTGGAACCGTCGGGCGTTTCGGCGGAAGAACACGCGGCCATGGAGTTCGGGCCGTGAGCGTTGTCGTTGTCAATCGATCTAAGGAGGTGGCAGGGATGCCTGCTCTCTATTGCCGGCGAGTTCTGCTCGACGGGTTCTTGACGGTGACCGTTGTTTGTTTGACGGTCGTTGCGTACCTGTTTTTTGGTGGGCATGTGGAGGCGTTGAAGGCTGCTGGTTTGGCCGGCGGCTCCGCGATTAGCGGTGTCGCAGGGTTCTTCTCTGCGTTGACGCAGAACCTTGTGTGGCTGGGGGTGACGGTGATCGGGTTCGCGATTGTGCTTATCGCGATCCTGTTCCTCTCGGGGCATTCCCGTGCGCACGAGATCGCCCTGAAGGTCGGGATCGGCGTGTTCTTGCTGATAGCGGCTCCCGGGATCGTCGCCTGATACGGGGTGTGTGGGCAGTGAGCATACGTACGTTTATCCGGGCTTCGCTGTTGGCGTGCGTACTGCTCGCCGCTGGCTTGTTCGCGGCGCCTGTAGCGTCAGCGTCGACGGGAATACCGGTGGCCCTCGGCTTTCTTGGGTTTCCCTCGATCCAATCGATTGTCGAAGGGATCGTCAATTTCTTCTTTCAGGATGTCGCAACCGCGCTCGTCCCGAGCTTCCTGAAGAACGCGTCGGTGGCAACGATCAAGTGGCTTGTCGCGGTCCCCGACCCCGCATCGTGGACTCACATCGGTGAGCTTGAGGGCGACATGACGCTGCTTGCAGTGTCGTTGCTGGGTGTTTGTTTCACCGCTGGGATCGTGCGCTATCTCCTTGTCGGTCTATCCGGTAGCGGTCATCCCTTGCAGGCGCTTGCGAGCACTGTCGGTAGCGCGGGCGCGTTGATCCTCTACCCGTGGGCGGCAACGCAGGTGGTCGCGATGATCAACACGCTGACGAACACGATCCTGAGTTTCCCCGTTGTCGGCAATGGCCTGCAGCGGACTGTTGGGATCTTGTTCGGTGGCGCGCTACTGATCGGATCGGGTGGATTGTTTCTCGCGGTGCTGGTGATCGTCGGTGTCGTTTTCGCGACGGTCATGTTCGTAATGAAGGTTTTGATCCTGTTGGCGTTCGCGCTGTTGTATGTGGTTGGGCCGCTTGTGATTGCGGTGCGACCGTTGCCCGAGCTTTCGCACCTGGTGCGGGCGTGGGGCACGATGCTGATCGGTGTCGCGCTTGTCCCTGTCGGGTGGACGATTCTCTTCGCGGTCGCCGGCGCGCTGTCCTTGGACGCTACGTCGTTTGGTGGTGTCGGCCACGTCGGTGTTGTGGGTGCCCTCACCGGGCATGTAGCGGGCGCATTCGCGGCGCTACTCACGTTCTTTTTGGCGATGCGGCTCCCGCTCGGAGTACTCGGGCATTTGCGTGGTGTACTCGGCGGTACCTCCTCGCCCACACGAGCCGGGAGCACCGGGGGTGGTGGTGGGAGTGCTGGTGTGCAGGTGAGTGACGCTAACGCTCGTTTGCGGGCGGGCACGCTGCAGGCTGGGCGTGTTGTTGGGCTAGCGGCCGGTGCGCTTGGCGCGCCCGCCGGCGGGATGCTCGGTGCTGGTACTCGTGCGGCCGGACGTTTGCGAGCACCAGTCGCAAGTGCCGCGATGCACGCGAGCGCTCCGCTTGGAGAGCGGACACGCGGTACCCGCTCGCGTTTGTCCAGTAGTCGCGTCGGGGAAGCGCTCGCGCGCTCCCCACGCGCGCGTAAGACACGCGAGCGTGTCGCGGCCGCCGCACTGGTGCTCTCGGAGTCCCCCGCACTGGTGCGCGACGCCGCCGCGCGCGCTCACGCAAAGACACATACGCCGGGACAGGACACCGCGAAAGGCCGCGTGGAGGGCCGCAGCGACGCTGTTACCCGGGAGGGTGCGCGCCGGGCTCCTAAGCGCACTCCACGTACTCAAGCCAGCACAGCAAGAACGGACAGGACCAAGTCGAATGTGGATCGTGCGGAGCCGAACTCTTCTGGTAGCGTTGCGCAGCAGTCTCGGCGGCGTGAGTCTGGGAGCGGTTCGCGCGAGGCACCCGTCTCAAACGCGCGGGCACCGCGACCGAAGGCGAGTGGCGGGTCGACGGTAGCGTCCAAACCACGCCCTGGGAACACGGGGTCTACTGGCGCATCCCGTCGCCCATCGTCGTTGAGTGGGTCGCATAGTTCCTCGCCGCCGCCGCGCAAACAGGCGCGTGTCGATGGTCCTGTGAGCGGTGTCTCCTCGACGAGCCGCACGCAACGCAAACCCAACCGCAAGCCGAAGAGTAAAGCGGCGCGCGTGGATCGTCCTCAGCCGCCGGGGAAGGGGTGAGCGTTCGTGCACCGCACGTATCGTTGGCTTGACGCGCCACCGCGCTTGTTGGGGTTCACGTTCTCCCAATGGGCGATGTTGATACTCGCTGTCGGCGCGGGCTATGGGTGCGTGAAGCTGTTGCACGTCCCCGCGAAGATCGCGATCTCAACGGGCGTGTTCTTGATCGGGTTGCCCGCGATGCTCGCCTATCTCTCTGAGGGAGACGGGCTCGGGCTCGGCCGGTTGATCGCAGACGCGGTGGTCTGGATGTGCTCCGTAAGGGTGTTTGACGCTGCGGTTGATTCTTCTTTGCCGCGTGTGCGCGGTGTTCGCGTGGAGCCACGGATGGATGGGGATGTGAGCGTGGTTGAGCACGAGCCCGCCACGGAGATGCTCGAGGAGCTGTTCAGGGAGGGGCGGTGGGGAGAGTGAGACGCCGCGCGCGCACTGGAGCTGAGGTGTTGGGGCTTGCCAGTATCAGTGAGGACGGGTTGGCGATAGGGAGCGACGGTACGTATTTGCGGTATCTGGAGGTGCTCTGCCCGGTCAACTCGCTTGTCGCCGACGAGCAAAGCAACGAGCGTGTCGCCGAAGCGTTCGGTGGCGTGCTGGCACGCCTAGAGGCGGGACAGTCTCTACAGCTCTATGTGCAGGCACAACCGTTGGCTGTGCAGGAGTTGCTCGCGCGTGAAGCGCACGCGGTAGCGCTCGCCGCTAACGCGTGCCGCACAAGCGGGGAGGCGGGGTTGGCTGTCGCGATGAGTCGGCTCGGCTCGGCTGTGGAGTATTCGCTAGGCACCCATTGCGAGGCCGTCGCCGCGATGACTGTGCGATACGTGATCGTCGCTCCCTGGCGTTTGAAGGGGTCCCGGCGAGGCGGTCGCGATGGTTTGTCTTTGAAGGCGGGGGTGCATGAGCGCGCGATCCGCGACTCGCTGCGCCACACCGACGGGTTGCGGAGCGACCTGGACGCGATCGGCCTCGCCACGCGGCTGCTTGAGGGCGGGGAGATTCTCGACCTGTTGTGGAGCCGCTTCGATCCGCTCGCCGGTACCGGTGGTTCACCGTCGGCGAGCTTTATGCGACCAGACGCTCTCGGTGCGCCCTGCCCCGGGGAGAGTATGCGTGACGCGCAAACGCGCTCGCTGTCTTTGAGTGAAGCGATCTGTAGCGCCCCGCTCGATTTCACCTCGCGGTCATACGTGCGTGTCGGCGAGTCAGTCGAGCAGGTGTCAGCTGTTACCGGTGTGCCCGAGCACACGTGGTTGGGGTGGATGTTGCATTTCATGCAGACACCCTGCCCGTTCGCGCTTTCCGTGCACGTGCACGCTACCGACAGGTTGCGAGAGCGCCAGGCACAGAAGCGTCGATGGAAGCGACTGCGGGGGGTGAACCTTGGTGTTGAGCGCCGCGGAGCACCGGTCGATCCCGAGGCCGAAGAGCGCGAGCGCGAGGCACAAGAGGTCACACGCGACCTTGCGATCAGTGCCGGTGTCGGCGTGTATCGGATGAGCGCCTACCTACAGTTGCGCGAGCCCGGCTCCGAACCCGATCCGCTCTCACTCGGTGAGCAGATGCAGAGCGTCTCGCGCGAGGTGATGCTCGTCAGCGACGCACGCCTTGACCGCGGCGCGTTCGCGCAACGCGGACTATGGGAGGCGAGCCTGCCTTTGGCGCGCGATCGCGCCAAGCGGACCCGCAAGTACCTCACACGCAACGTCGCCGACAGCCTGCCGCTACTCAGTACCGGTTGCGGCTCCCCTGCCGGTATCGCGTTGGGTTACGCGCAGCCAGGACGCACCTTGGAGCGTCTTGACCCCTTTGACGAGCAGCACGAGAACCACATGCTGATCGTTAACGGTAAGTCCGGGACCGGCAAGACGATGACGGTCAACATCCTCTTGATCCGTGCGTTGTGTAAGGGGTTGCGCGGTGCGATCATCGATCGTGCAGGACACTTTCAGTTCCTTGCCTCGCTGATTCCCGGTGCGGTTCAGGTCGCGCTCGGAGGACGCACAAACCGCGATGCGGTGTGTCCGTGGGACGTCCCCGACCCAGGGAGAGTGGAGCAGTCCAAGGTGGACTATCTGCTCTCCCTGCACGCTCTACTGCTGGCGCGTCACGACGGCGACCACGGCAGGTTGGATGATCTCGAGGAGAACCTGCTCAGTCTCGCGATCCGCGAGGTTTATTCGCGTTGTTCTCTCACTGGCGAGCAACCACGCGAGCTACTGTTGCAAGAGGAGCTATACCGGCGCGAGGCAAGCGAGGCTCACGCTGGCGCAAGCGATATCGCGGCGGTCCTTAGAAACCTCGCGCTGCGACTGAACAATTATGTCGCCGACGGACCGTACGCGTACCTGACGGACTGGCCGACGACGGTCGCGGCGGACTCGCCGCTTACGATATTCGACACGCGTTCGATCCCCGATTCGCGGGCGGCCTCCGCACTGTTCGTGATCTGTGAGCACGTCACCGCACGGATCGAACGAGACCGCAACGCGTACCTCGCGGGCAATGGACCAGCACACGAGTGGGCCGGCCGGTACGCGCTCGTCACGGACGAGACGTGGAAGCTGATTGAGAGTCGCGCGACCGGACGCTGGTTTAACGAGTTGGCGCGGCGCTCGCGTCACCTTGCGTTGTGGTTGATCGGAATCTCCCAACAACTATCCGATTTCGATAACGAGCACGGGCGCGCTTTGCTCGCGAACGCCTCTATGCGCCTGTTCCTGCGCCAGGACGCCAAGGAGCTTTCCTATATGCGCGACACGCTCGGGCTCACAGGCGAGCAGCAGAACGCGATCAGCTCACTGCAAACGTCAAAGCGTCAGTACGCCACAGCGTTCCTGATGAACGGGACCAGGGGTAGCGGCACCGTCTCGATCCGCGTCTCAGATCTCGAGTATTGGATCGCCACAAGCGACCCCGTAGGCGATGAGCCTCTACGCCGACGTGCGCTACGCGACGCGCACTCAGACCCCTGGGAAGCGCTCAGACTGCTCGCCACGCCCGCGTGGCACGCCCAGCTCGCGTCCGAACATGAGGCTGCGTAATGAGTGGGCGCATCGCTACCACCGTGTTGGGTAACAGGACAGTTCGCGGCGTGCTCTTGCTCACGGTGCTGATTGTTGTCCTTGCGCCCGTGCTCGTGATCGGCGCGACCATTACGGCTTTCTCCCAATCGGAGGCGCAGGCTTGCGACACCATCGGGGAAGCACAGGCACCCGCAGGGCGCGAGGTTGCAAAGGACGGACTGTTCGCCAAGCCTTTGCGGCTACGAACCGGCGAGTGGTATGAGGTCGGCGCGACCGAGTACGGCGGTCCGAGCGATCCCAGCTCAGGCTCCTACGGGTCGATACCGGACCCCAGCGAGTCATACCTACCCGCGCACCCCAACACTTTCGCTGAGCTTTCCATACTCAGCACAAACCCAGCGAACCATGGAGCGTTCACGTTCGCTGACGCTAACGCGCTCGACAACCTCCCCTACATGACAGGTCTGCGCGTCGCACATGAAGGCCACCAGGAGGTTTTGTATAAGCGCGATATCGGCTACGGCCAAGGACCCGAACAAACAATCGGTAACGGTGAACCGTACCGCCTGGACGTTTGGTGGCAGGTCGCGCAAACACTCGGCGTGAGCAAGAGCGCAGTACAAATCCAGCTCGCGCCCACCGGCGGGACGGCCGCCACACTCGGAGAACCAGTCACGAGCGAAGAAACCGCTAATGGCGAAGAATGCTCGGGTGGAACGAGCGGTGGGAGCATCCCGCTACCACTCGTCCCCGGCACACGCACCCAAATCCTCCCCAATGGTCTCGCCGCCGCGGGACGCGAAGCACCAGCTGCGGTAAAGGCGATGGTCGCGGCCGGTAACCGGCTCTACGGCACCACTTACCTCTACGGTGGTGGGCACGGCACATCCCTTGACGAGCTGCAACCCGCATACGATTGCTCTTCAGCCGTCTCCTACGTATTGCACGCCGGTGGCGTATTCGGCGAAAGCGCGTGGGATTCCACCGAGCTTGAGAGCTATGGGCTACCCGGCCCCGGACAGTACGTCTCGATCTACGCGAATGCCAGTCACGCGTTCATGTATGTCGGCGGTTTGCGGCTCGACACAGTGGAATCGCCCG
>DATNKN010000243.1:0-7581 GCA_035603375.1 Solirubrobacteraceae bacterium | reverse complement strand
CCGCTGGTCCCGCGACCGCGCCGCTCACGGGATCGAGGCTGAGCGAGGTCAAGGTCACGCAGGGTCACTCCGGCGCGCAGGGCCAAGGCCAGACATGCTCGCGACTCCGCAAGATCGATGCCATGCAGGGTCGCTCCGAGGCTGCCTTAGATACCCTGGTTGGATGCCCGTGCAGGAAACCGCCGTGGACGTGCGTCCCGGCGCTACTCAGCAACGCGCCGCGCCGCGACCTCACGTGCGAGTGCTGCACGGTATGCGTCGCCCCGCCAACTGGCTGCAGCTGATCCGTTTCGCGATCGTGGGCGCAAGCGGGTACGCGGTCAATTTGATCCTGTACGCGCTGTTCGTAAAGGTCCTCGGCGTTGAGTACCTGGTGGCCGAGACGGTCGCGTGGATTGTCTCAGCGGGCAACAACTTCGTGTGGAATCGCCATTGGACGTTCAAGGCGCGCGACGGACAGCTTCACGCACAGGCGGCTCGTTTCTTCGTCGTCACGCTCGTGGCGCTCGGATTCAATTTGATCGTGCTGCGGATTCTGGTGCAGAGCGCCGGCATGGACAAGGTGGTCGCCGAGGTACTGGCGCTGGCTGCATCCACCCCGCTGAACTTCCTTGGCAACAAGCTGTGGAGCTTTCGGATGCGTGGCTAACGCGCCTTCGTGATGTGCGCGGCTCGGCCGGGGCGCGAGGTTGGGCACCTATACTCTGGATTTCCCCCTTTGGAGGAATGTCGTGCAGGAAATGGTCATCTACGGCGTCAGCTTCGACATGGTCGGCAAGCAGCCGATTGTGCTGCTGAAGACGGTCGATGGCAACAGGTTCCTGCCGATCTGGATCGGCCACCCCGAGGCCGCGTCGATCCTGATGAAGCTGCAGGGCGCAAGCACCCCCCGCCCGATGACGCACGACCTGCTGTGCGACATGCTTGGCGAGCTGGACGTCAAGTGCACGCAGGTGGCTGTCACCGAGCTGCGCGAGAACACGTTCTTCGCGTCGATCACGCTCAGCGTGGGTGGCCGCGAGATGGAGATCGACTCGCGCCCGAGCGATGCGATCGCGCTGGCGGTACGCGCCGGCGCCCCAATCTTTGCCGCCGAGGAGGTCATCGCCGAGTCGGCGATCGAGTTCGAGCACAACATGGAGGAGTCCGAGGATGTGGTCGAGCGCTTCAAGGAGTTCCTCGACGAGGTTACCCCCGAGGATTTCGCCGCCGGCGATTCCTAGCTGCTGCGCCGCTTGGCCTGGCGGCCGTCGCGCTTGGGTAGCTCAACCACCTCGGCCATGCCCGGATCGGCCTCCCGCTCCTGCGGCTCGGCCGCGCGCGCTACCGGCTCGGTGCCGGTGAGCGTGCCGAACAGCCCCACCTGCTCACGCACGACCTTGCCGATGCGGCGGATGCCCTCGCGGATGTTCTCCTCTGGCACGCCCGCGAAGTTCAGTCGCATCGATGATGCTCCGCGACCGTCGAGGTAGGCGGCGCGGCCCGGCACAAACGCAACGCCCTCGCTCTCCAGGGCCCGAGCGAGCAGGTCGGTGGTGTCGATGTAGTCGGGCAATGTCGCCCAGATGAACAGCCCGCCCTGTGGCCTGGTCCAGCTCGCGGCCGACCCGAAGTGCTCGCCGAGCGCCTCCAGCATCACGTCGCGCCGCTCGCGGTAGAGCGCCTTCAGCGACTCCAGATGCGCTACCCACAGCGGCTGCTTGCCGCCCGCCGCGCGCTCCTCGAAGTAAGCGGCCACGAACAGCTGCGTCACCGGCGAGGAGCACAGGTCCGCACCCTGCTTGCAGAGGTTGAGCTTCTCCAGCACCGGCCGCGGTGCGACCGCCCACCCGAGGCGCACGCCCGGGGAGAGGATCTTCGAGAAAGTGCCCAGGTACACGACGAAGTCCGATGCGCCCCCGCGTCCCGCGGCAAGCGCGTCCAGCGAGTGCAGCGTCGGCAGCTCCTCGCCCTCGTAGCGGAGCAGCCCATAGGGGTTGTCCTCCAGCACCAGCAGCTCGCGCTCGCGTGCCACCTCCACGAGCCGCCGCCGTCGCGCCAGCGACATCGTCACGCCCCCCGGGTTCTGGAAGTTGGGGATCGTGTAGATGAACTTTGGACTGCGTCCTTCCGCTCCCAAACGGTCGAGTGTCGTCTCCAGCTCGTCGATCGGCATCCCGTCTGAGTCCATCTCGATTTGCACCACGTTCGCCTGGTAGGCGTCGAACGTGGGCACCGCGCCGGGATAGGTGGGCGCCTCGGCGACGATCGTGTCGCCGGGGTCGATCAGGCTCTTGCACATCAGGTCGATCACCTGCTGTCCGCCGGTGGTAACGAGCACCTCGTCGGGGTCCACCGAGGTGCCTTCGGCGGCCATCACCTCCACGATGCACCGCACGGTGCACGCCATTCCCTCGGTCGGCCCGTATTGCAGCGCACGTGCGGTTGACTCCGCGGCGACCTTCGCCATCAGCTTCGCGTACAGCTCGGGCGGGAATGTCCCCGTCTCGGGCAGCCCGCCCGCGAGCGAGATCACCTCGGGGCGTTCGGTCAGCGACATCATGTCGCGCATCGCCGAGGAGCGCATCCCGCGCGTGCGCTGCGCAAACAGATTTTCGTAGCGCTTCAGTTCGTGCGCCGTCACCCGTTCGGGCGCGTCCTGCCGGGCGCCGGCTGGCGGACGGACACGCCCGCCGCCGGGGGGGTCGTCTATCGTCATCGGGCGCTCGCCTCACGTGGGTTCATACCCGCACCAAGGTAGCGCACGCCCCAAACGCTTACATCTCCTGCAACGATCACGTCTGCGCCATGAGCGGTCTCGTCTTCTACATAGGCCTCGGCCTCGGCCTCGCCGCCGCGTGCGGCCTGCGGCCATTCCTGCCGCTACTGCTGGCCGGCGCCCTCGCTTCGAGCAATGCGCTGGGCGTGACGTTCGTCCCGGGCTCCTTCAGCTTCCTGCAGGCCGACTGGTGGCTGCTCGTGGTCGCCGTCGCGCTGGCGCTCGCCTATGCGCTGCAAATGCTGCTCGGGCTCGCCCCGGCGATCGATCCGAGCGAGCGCACCACGCGACCCGACCCGCTCGCCGCGTCGATCGCGGGCCTGAGCGTGGGCGCAGGAGCGGTCGTTTTTGCGGGCACGCTCGCCGCGCATGGCGACTCGCCCTGGCCCGGAATCGTTGGTGGCATCCTCGCGGCCGGCCTCGCCCAGCGAGCAAGCGGACCGATCGTCGTGCGCGCGCGCAAGCGCCTGCCCGACCGTGGGGCGCGCGAAGCGCTGACGTTGTATCTCGACTCCGCGTCGCTGCTGCTCGCGGCCCTCGTGGCGCTGCTGCATCCGCTCGGCTACGTGGCGGTCGCGCTGCTCGTGTGGTTCGTGTGGCGCATGCGCTCTCGCACCGAGCAGAAGTACGCGGGCCTGCGAATCCTGCGGCGCTAGCGACGTGCTTCTCCCTCCGGCCACAGTCGCGAGCTGACGTGGCGAGCCACGGCGCTCGACCCCCGAAGCTCGTCCTGTGCGTGATCGACGCGATGGCGCCCGTTATGCTCGAGCGCGCCGTGGCGGCTGGCGAGGCGCCGACGCTTGCGGCGCTGATGGAGCGCGGCACCTACGTGCCCAGCTGCGTGGCCGCGTTTCCCTCGGTGACGCCGGTGTGCGCCGCGTCGATCGTGACGGGGGAGTGGCAGGATCGCCACGAGATTCCCGGCATGTGCTGGTACTCGCGCGCCGAGCAGCGCTATGTCGAGTACGGGTCGAGCTTTCGTGCCTCCCAGCGCGTGGGCCTCACGCGGCAGCTGACCGACACCGTCTACAACATGAACGGCGCACATCTATCGCGCCACACTCCAACCGTGTTCGAGCGGCTCGACGACGCGGATGTGCGCACGGCGGGCACCACCTACCTGATGTATCGCGGCCGCCACCTGCACCGTCCGCGCCGTGACAGCGCGCTCACGCGGATCGCCTCGACCGTGCTGCGCCACTCCGTGATGGGCCCACGGGAGCTGTTCTATGCAGATATTTTCGCCAGCCGCGACACGGGCTGTCGCTCGAACCTGGGGATGCCGGGCGTGCGCGACCAGCACTCCGGCTGTGTCGGTGCCTACCTGGTGGAGCACGACCTGTGCGACTTCATGCTGCTGTCGCTGCCCGACAACGACTGGCATTCCCACCGCGCCGGTCCCGACGGCCAGAGCTCCTCGCTCGCGCTCGCCGACGTGCAGCTGGCACGCGTCATGAATGCCGCAGGCGGACTGGAGCGGTTCCTCAGCGAGTATGCGGTGATCGTGATGGCCGACCACTCCCAGGCGCCGGTAGCGGCTGGCGTTCCCCTGGTCGAGGAGTTTGCGCAGCTGGACGTGCTCGCGCCCGGTGGGCGCTCGGGGGGCCGCGCGCGCAGGCAGAGCGCGCGGGTGGCCGTGTGCCCATCCCAGCGGGCGGCGATGGTGTACGTGCTCGATGAGGACCGGCTCGAGCGTACGCGCTCCGATGCGGTGCGTCGCGCGCTGGGTATCGATGGCGTCGAGCTTGTGATGTGGCTCGAGCACGACGCCGGTGGCGAGGCCGTCGAGGCGGCGATCGCGCGCCCGGGGTGTGGAGAGATGCGGTTTTCTCCGGGTGGGGATTTTTTGGATTTGCGGGGTCGTTCCTGGGGCGCCGAAGGGACTCTCGCGGTGCTCGGCGGCGAGCTTCGCGACGGTCGGCTGCACACCCCGGAACACCCCGATGCGCTCAACAGAGTGTGGTCGGCGCTCACCTGCGCCACCTCCGGCGAGGTGCTGCTCTCGGCCGCGCCCGGCAGGGAGTTCGCCGACCTTGGTGGGCAGGTGCATGTCGGCGGCGGCTCACACGGGTCGCTGCGCGGCGAAGACTCGCTCGGTGCGCTGATCCTGTGCGGCGTAGAGCCCCCCAGCGAACCGGCCCAGTGGGCGATCCGCGACGTGCCCGCGCTCATCGAGCACCACTTCGGGCTGCACCCGCGCTGAGCACACCGGTGCGCCGGTACCCTCGCAGGATGTTCTCTGGGCGCACCCTGGCCGGCCCGCTCGCGCACGTGCGGCCACTCCTGCTGTTCGCGCCCGCGCTCTCCCTGCTCGCGCTCGTCCCGCCCGCGAGCGCCGCGAGTACCACGAACGGCGTGTCCGCAACCACGCCCGCGGCGACCAGCGTGAAAACCGTATCCGCTGCCTCTCACCGCGGGAACGACCCTCAAATCCATACCCAACCCCCAACCACGGAATCGACCGCGACCGTCGTTTTCAAAGAAGCCCCGCGAGCAACCGTCAATTCCAAATCGGCCGTCAAGGCGACGACGACCGAAGCCGCCGAACCGGAAGCGCCCGTGCCCGTCGCCGCTTCGACCATGCCGCCGGTCGGTCGCCACCTGTCCTCCGATCAGGTGCTCGAAATCGCCAACCGGCTGCCCAAGATGCGCGCCGTGCGCGCCCACTATCGCGGCTCTTTCGGCGATGCCTACCTGAAGGGTGCCACGCGTTGGCAGGTCAGCTATTTCTCAAAGCAAGGCAGCGAGATCGGGCTCGTGTACATCGCCGATCACAACGGCAAAGTGCTCGAACAGTGGACCGGTTTTCAGATCGCGTGGTCGATGGCGCGCGGCTATCCGGGCGCCTTCGGACGTCACGTGAACGCGCTCTACATCTGGATCCCCATGTGCGTGCTGTTCTTCGCCGCCTTCTTCGACTGGCGCAAACCGCTGCGCCTGCTGCACCTCGACCTGCTCGTGCTGCTGTCGTTCTCCGTGTCGCTCGCGTTCTTCAACCACGCCCACATCTACGCCTCCACGCCACTGGTCTACCCGCCGCTGGTGTACCTGCTCGTGCGGATGCTGATGCTCGCGCGCGTCGCTCGCCGCCCCCGCGCCGAGCGCGAGCACCGCGCGCCGCCGCTGCGGCTGCTCGTGCCGGTGCCCTACCTGGCCGTCGCCGTGATGTTCCTGCTCGGCTTTCGCATCGCGCTCAACGTGACCGACTCCAACGTGATCGACGTCGGCTTCGCGGGCGTGATCGGCGCCGAGCGACTCGCGCACGGGCAGTCGCTGTATGGCGGCTACCCGGCCGACAACGAACACGGCGACACCTACGGACCGGTCAACTACGAGGCATACGTGCCTTTCCAGCAGGCATTC
The DNA here is from genome assembly GCA_035603375.1 of Solirubrobacteraceae bacterium. Classification (GTDB taxonomy): domain Bacteria; phylum Actinomycetota; class Thermoleophilia; order Solirubrobacterales; family Solirubrobacteraceae; genus Palsa-744. The sequence goes on along the minus strand of DATNKN010000243.1, from coordinate 1,460 downwards.
GGCGGTGGCAACAGCTGGGACGAACTGCCCGCCGCACACGGCGCCGCGATCCTCTTCGACCTGCTGTGCGTCGGTTTGCTGTTCCTGCTCGGCCGTCGCGTTCGCGGGCCGGGCCTCGGCGTGGTGCTCGCCTACGCGTGGGTGTCCTACCCCTTCACGCTGTATGCCCTGGAGAGCAATTCAAATGATTCACTCGTAGCGGCGCTCGTGCTCGCGGCCGTGCTCCTCGCCTCCTCGCCGCCGGCGCGTGGCGCGTTCGCCGCGCTCGCGGGCCTCACCAAGTTCGCGCCATTGGCGCTTGTGCCGCTCCTGTGCACGTACGGTCTCGGCGGGCTCTCCCGCGCTCGCCGCGCCCGTGCGGTGTGCCTGTTCGCACTCGCGTTCGTGGTCACCGCGGCGGTCGTGTCGATCCCAGCGTTCACCCACGACTCGCTGCACACGATCTTCGAGCGCACCCTCTCCTACCAGGACAATCGCGAATCGCCGTTCTCGATCTGGGGCCTGTACGGACGCCCGCCCGCCATCGAATACGCACAGGCGGCAGTGCAGGGGGCCGCGCTCGCGCTGGCGATCGCGGTCGCGTTCCTACCGCGCCGAGCAGACCTCGTCGGCCTGGCCGCGACCGCCGCCGCCGTCCTGATCGCGGTGCAGCTGGGCATCGACCACTGGTTCTACCTCTACATCCCCTGGTTCTTCGGCTTGGTGATCTTTGCCCTGCTGGCCCAGCTCAGCTGGCCGGGCGCGCCGGAGCGGGACGCGCCATCAAGATCTGCTCAATCGAGTCGGCTCGCAGCGGTGTAGAGCAGCGCACCAGCACACCCATCAGCCACGGGTCCTCCGTCGATGTTTCGAAGCGCACCGGCATCTGCGTCACGAGCGACTCCACCGCCTGCTCGCGCTTGACCCCGATCACGCCCCCTCGCGGGCCGGTCATGCCGACGTCGGTGATGTACGCGGTGCCCTTCGGCAGCACACGCGCGTCTGCCGTCGGCACGTGTGTGTGGGTTCCCACGACAGCGGTCACCCGCCCGTCCAGGAGCCAGCCGAGCGCGACCTTCTCGCTGGTTGCCTCGGCGTGCATGTCCACGAGGATGTGATCGACATTGTCGAGCTTCTCGAGTGCCACTTCGATCGCGCTGAACGCCGAGGAGCCGGTCTTCAGGTAGAGGTTGCCGCTGAGGTTCACCACGCCGAGCCGCACGCCGTCTTTCTCGACCACGCACAGGCCGTGTCCGGGCTGTCTGGGCAGGTAGTTCAGCGGCCTCACGATCGGCTCCTTGGTATCCAGGTAGGAGTAGATCTCGCGGCGATAGTAGGCGTGGTTGCCGAGCGTGATCGCGTCGACGTTGTTGCGAAACAGCTCCTCGGCCGCCTTCGGAGTGATCCCGAGCCCGCCCGCCACGTTCTCGCCGTTGACGACGACGAACGTCGGCTGGAAGCGCTCGCGCAGGATCGGCAGG
>DATNKN010000241.1:0-4185 GCA_035603375.1 Solirubrobacteraceae bacterium | reverse complement strand
CCGAGCCGATCCGCGACAACTCCTCGACCAGTACCGCCTCGTGCAGGTAGTCACCACCCTGGCCGCCCAGCTCGGTCGGGTACTTCAGGCCGAGCAGGCCCTGTGCCGCCAGCTTCGGAAACACCTCGTCGGGAAACCAACGCTCGGCCTCCCACTGTTGCGAATGGGGAGCGAATTCGCGGTCGAGGAATCCACGAATCGACTCGCGTAGCTCCTCGTGCTCGTCTGTAAAAGGGGGAGTGGGGGTCATTTTGCTTTTCCGACCGGTACATGTACCGGTCGGCCCGACGGTGCATGCACCGTCGGGACCAGGGCCGCATGCGGCCCTGGTTTCCTATTAATTAATTGATTAAAGACCGTAAGACCGGCCGATCACATCCAGCATTATCTCATCGGTCCCCGCGCCGATCCGGTTCAGGCGCGAGTCGCGCCAGGCCCGCTCGACGCCGTACTCCTTCATATAGCCCGCGCCGCCGTGGATCTGGATGCACTCGTCGGCTACTTCGACGGCAATGCGCGAGGCGTGCAGCTTGGCCATCGAGATCTCGCGCACGGGGTACTCGCCGCCCGCAAAGCGCCACGCGGTCACGTACACCATCTGGCGCGCGCTCTCGATCTTCGTCGCCATCTCGGCGAACTTGTGACGGATCACCTGGAATTTGCCGATTTCGCGGCCGAACGCCTTGCGCTCTTTGGCGTACACGAGTGTGCGATCGAAGCATTTCTGCGCGCCCGCGACCGAGCCGGCCGCACCGATCAGCCGCTCGCCCTGAAGCTCCCACATGATGTGGTAGAAGCCCTTGCCGATCTCGCCCAGCACAGCGCTCGCGGGCACGCGCACGTCCTGGAAGGCCAGTAGCGCCGTGTCGGAAGCGTGCATGCCGAGCTTCTCGAGCTTCTTCTCGCGGATCACGCCGGGCGCGTCCATCGGCACGAGGAACAGCGTGAAGCCGCCGTAGCCGGCGTCGGGGTCGGTCTTCGTCACGAGCACGATCACGTCCGCGCGATGGCCGTTCGTTATGTAGGTCTTCGAGCCGTTGATCACGTACTCATCGCCGTCCTTCACCGCGCGCGTCTTGATCGCCGCCACGTCCGAGCCGGCATCGGGCTCGGTGATGCCGATGCACAGGATCTTCTCGCCTTTGATCGCGGGCACCACCCATTCCTGCTTCTGCTCCTCGCTGCCGAACGCGAGAATCGGCGGCATCGCCATGTCGGTGTGCACCGCCACGCCCATCGCCAGCCCGCCCGAGTTCGCGCCGGTCATCTCCTCGCCCAGCACGAGACTCGTGAAGTAGTCGCCGCCCTGCCCGCCGTAGGCCTCGGGCTTGTCGAGGCCGAGCAGGTCGAGCTCGCCCATGCGATGAAACACCGAGTCGGGGAACGTCGTCTCCTCCCACTCCATCGCGTGTGGCGCCAGCTCCTTGGCGACGAACGCGCGGATCGACTCCCTGAGTTGTTCGTGCTCGTCGGTGAAAATGAAGTGCTTGCGCTTGCTCTGGTGGTCGGGCTTCAGGACGGTGTCGGTGGCGGCCATTTCGGCTGTGGCTCCTTGGGTCGTTGGCAAACACAGGCTACCGGTTACTGGCTGGGCGGCCAGCCCGCGTGCTGGAGGATTCGCTGGACGGTTAGGATGCCGAGCGTGTCCGAGCAGCCCACGAGCGAGTCCGGTCCCGACGGTGGCGGCCAGCCCGCCGAGTCGGACGCTCCGGTAGTCCTCTACGCGCAGGCCGCCGGAGTGGCCACGATCACGCTAAATGAGCCCTCCACGCGTAACGCGCTCTCGCCCGCGGTGCTCGACGGTCTGATCGCCGCGTTCGAGCGTGCCCGCGACGACGACGATGTGCGTGCGGTCGTGCTCGCCTCCTCGCACGAGACGGTGTTCTCCTCCGGCGCCAACCTCGGCGGCTTCGCGGCCGACGCGCCGCTCGTGCACCGCCACTTCGGCTCCGAGCGCTTCGTGACGCTGTTCAAGCTGATCAGTCAGCTCGGCAAGCCGACGCTCGTCGCGGCCTCCGGCCACGTGCTCGCGGGCGCGCTCGGGATCGCGCTCGCATGCGACCTGATCGTGGCGAAGGACACGGCCACGTTCGGCACGCCCGAGATCAACGTAGGCGCGTTCCCGTTCATGATCATGGCCTTCATCTACCGCAACATTCCGCGCAAGAAGGCCAACGAGCTGCTCCTGCTCGGCGAGCGCTGGTCGGCCGAGCAGGCTTTGGCGGCCGGGCTCGTCAACAAGGTCGTCCCCGCCGAGGAGTTCGACACGGCGGTGGCGGAGTGGGCGGCCAAGCTCGCCTCCAAGTCGCCTGTGATCATGCGCCTCGGCAAGGAAGCGATGCGCCGCCAGCTCGACATGCCCTTGGACGACGCGCTCGACTACCTACGCGCGCAGCTTACGCTCGCGACCTCGACCGAGGACATCGTGGAGGGCGTGACCGCGTTCTTCCAGAAGCGCGAGCCGCAGTGGAAGGGACGGTGAGGATGTATTCGCAAGAGGCCTACACCGCGTGTGCACGGGCGTCCGTTGCTGGAGGAACGCATGAGTGACGAGCAAACCACCTCGCTGCTGCGCCCGCTGGTCGAGGACCTGCACGCCCGACGCGCCCAGATTCGCCTCGGCGGCGGCCAGGAGAAGATCGACCGCCAGCACGAGAAGGGCGCGCTGACCGCACGCGAGCGGATCGCGCTGCTGGTGGATGAGGGCACGTTCGTGGAGCTGGGCATTCACGGTAAGCCCCACACCTCCCAGCGCGCGATGGACGGTGTCGAGGCGCCCGCCGACGGCGTCATCACCGGCTACGGCAAGGTGGATGGCCGTCTCACGGCCGTGTGCGCCTACGACTTCACCGTGATGGCCGGCTCGATGGGCATGACCGGCGAGTTCAAGGTCACGCGCCTGCGCGAGCTGGCCCTGACCAAGCGCATCCCGTTCGTGTGGCTGCTCGACTCCGCCGGCGCGCGCGTGCAGGAGGCCGCCGGAGCGATGTTCGCCGGCTCGGGCCACCTGTTCCGCGAGGAGGTGATCATGAGCGGCGTGATCCCGCAGGTCGCCGCCCTGCTCGGGCCATGCGCCGCAGGCACCGCCTACATCCCGGGGCTTGCCGACTTCGTGCCGATGGTCAAGGGCCGCGGCTCGATGGCGCTCGCCGGTCCACACTTGGTGCGCGCCGCCGTGGGCGAGGACGTCACGCAAGAGGAACTGGGGGGCTCGCGCGTGCACTGCCGCAAGTCGGGCGTGGGCGACATGGAGGTCGCGAGCGACGAGGAGTGCATCGAACGGATCAAGCAGTACCTGTCGTTCATGCCGCAGAATTGCGAGTCGCCGGTGCCAGCGCGGCCTGTGTCCGATCCGATCGAGCGCGGCGACGATGAGCTGCTCGACGTGCTCCCCGAGTCCAACCGCAAGCCGTATGACATGTATGAGGTGATCAGGCACATTGTCGACGACGGGGAGATCTTCGACATGAAGGGCCAATGGGCCAAGACGATCATCACCTGCTTCGCGCGCTTCGGCGGACGTCCGGCGGGGATCGTCGCCAACCAGCCCAAGCAGCTTGGCGGCATCCTCGACAACAACTCCGCTGACAAGGCCGCGCGCTTCGTCAACCTCTGCAACGCGTTCGGCATTCCCTTGGTGTTCATCCAGGATGTGCCCGGTTTCATGGTGGGCACGAAGGTCGAGGCCGAAGGCATCATCCGCCACGGTGCCAAGATGCTTTACGCCGTAGCCAACGCCACCGTCCCCAAGATCACCGTGATCACGCGCAAGGCCTATGGCGCGGGCTACTACGTAATGTGCGGGCGCGCGTACGAGCCCGATTTGATCGTGGCCTGGCCGAGCGCGGAGATCAGCGTGATGGGGGCAGAGGGCGTCGTGGAGATCGCCTTCCGCAAGGCCGTCGACGCGGCCGAGGACCCGGCCGCCAAGAAGGCCGAGCTGGTCGAGAACTTCAAAAAGATGTTCAACGTTTACATCGCGGCTGGCAACGACCTGGTCGATGACGTGATCGACCCGCGCGAGACTCGCGCCACGATCTGCCGTGGGCTGGAGCTGGCCGAGGGCAAGAAGATCGAGCGGCCTTGGAAGAGGTCGGGAGTCGTGCCTGTATGACCGAGGCGACCATGCCTATTCCCACGATGCCGCACCCACGGAGGGCCTCATGAGCTTGGACGATCCCGTCG
>DATNKN010000441.1:0-3509 GCA_035603375.1 Solirubrobacteraceae bacterium | reverse complement strand
GACGCGTCCACCGTTGGCGGGTTCGCCACCCCCGGCCTCGCCCACGGACCCGCCCGGGACACGCCCCGCGGCCGCGTCATACAGCGCTTCCATCTCCCCCTCGACGGTCGTCAGGTCGCCCGCCAGGCGACCGGCGCCGGCACGCAGGCTCTCCACCAGCGTTCGTGTCTCCCCGTCGAGCGACCCTACGCGTGCGAGCAGGACCTCGGTGGCTTGCGATACGGCCGCCACGTGCTCGCGAGCGCGAGCGATCGCCTCGTCACGGGTGCGCTTGGCATCCGCGGTGGCTGCTTCGCGCACGCGCTGAGCGTCCTGTGCGGCCTCGCGCTCGATTGTGTCAGCGGTCGATTGCGCAGCCTCGAGGATCCCCTGAACCTGCGTGCCGGTCACCGTCGCAAGTGACTCGCGGCCGCTGTGCTCGGCCTCGCGCTGAAGCTCCTCCACCTCGGTGGAGAGCGCACGCAGGTGGGCGTCCACGGTCGCCGGGTCATATCCGCGGCGTACGATCGGGAAGTCGCGCCTCTCGATCTGCTGACGGTCAAGCTCCACGGCACGTCATCCTATGCGACCTAGCCCGCCGGAGTCTCGCTTGTCTCTGTCTGCGCGGCCGGCGCCTCGCTCGCGTGGACCTCTCGCAGCTCGCGGCGCAGCTCCCTGATCTCGTCGCGCAGCTGCGCGGCGTACTCGAAGCGCAGGTCGTCCGCGGCAGCGATCATCTCCTCCTCCAGCTCTACCACCATTCGCTCCAGCTCGTGCTGTGGCATCTCCTTCGCCTTCGCACGGGTCGCCTTGGAGCGCCGGCGACCCTTCGGCACCTTCGACTCCGCTTGCAGGAACTCGGCGATGTCGGAGATGCCCTTGACGATGCTCGACGCGGTGATCCCGTGCTCCTCGTTGTACGCCACCTGAATCTCACGGCGCCGGTCGGTCTCCTCGATCGCGGCCTTCATCGCCTTGGTCTCCTTGTCGGCGTACATCAACACCTTCCCCTTCACGTTGCGCGCCGCACGGCCGATCGTCTGGATCAACGAGGTCTCTCCGCGCAGGAAGCCCTCCTTGTCAGCGTCGAGGATCGCTACCAGCGACACCTCGGGCAGGTCCAGCCCCTCGCGTAGCAGGTTCACGCCGACGAGCACGTCGTATTCGCCGAGCCGCAGATCGCGGATGATCTGGATGCGCTCCAGCGTGTCGATCTCCGAGTGCAGATAGCGCACCTTGAAGCCCATCTCGATCAGATACTGGGAGAGGTCCTCGCTCATCTTCTTGGTGAGCGTCGTCACGAGCACGCGCTCGTCCACGTCCACCCGCTTGCGGATCTCGTTCATCAGATCATCGATCTGGTTGCGCGTTTCACGCACGTCTATCTCGGGATCCACCACTCCGGTGGGCCTCACGATCTGCTCCACGATTCGCTGTGAGCGCGTGCGCTCGTACTCTCCGGGCGTGGCCGACACGAACACGAGCTGCGGGGTGATCGAGAGGAACTCGTCAAATGTCTGCGGGCGGTTGTCCATCGCACTCGGCAACCTGAACCCATAGTCCACGAGCGTGCTCTTGCGCGAGCGATCGCCCTCGAACATTCCCCCGATCTGCGGCACCGTCTGGTGGGACTCGTCGATGAAGCACACGAAATCCTCGGGGAAATAGTCGATCAGGCAGTACGGCCGCTCCCCCGGCTTGCGTCCGTCGAGGATGCGCGAGTAGTTCTCGATCCCCGAGCAGAAGCCCATCTCGCGCAGCATCTCCATGTCGTACTGGGTGCGCTGGCGCAAACGGTGGGACTCCAGCTGCTTGCCGTCGGCCTCCAGCTGCTCGCAACGCTCGTTCAATTCCCTGCCGATCGCCGCCACCCCGTCCTCGATCGTGCCCTCCTTCACGTTGTAGTGAGTGGCGGGCCAAATCGCCACGTGCTCCAGGTCGTCGGCGATCAACTCTCCGGTGAGCGGGTCGAAGTGCTGCAACCGCTCGACTTCGTCGCCGAACATGATCGCGCGGAACGCCGTCTCGGCGTACGCAGGGAACACCTCGAGCGTCTCCCCCTTCACCCTGAAGCTCCCGCGAGACAGCACCGTGTCGTTGCGCGTGTACTGGATCGACACGAGCTTGCGCAAGAGCTTGTCGCGATCGATCTCCTCACCGCGGCGCAGTATCTGCATGTTCATCTCATACGTCTCCGGCGAGCCGAGACCGTAGATGCAGGACACCGACGCCACCACGATCACGTCGCGCCGTGCGAACACCGCGGCGGTGGCGGCGTGCCTGAGGCGATCGACCTCCTGGTTAATGGCCGAGTCCTTCTCGATGTAGAGGTCCCGGCTGGGCACATACGCCTCAGGTTGGTAGTAGTCGTAGTAGGACACGAAATACTCGACCGCGTTCTCAGGGAAGAACGTGCGGAACTCGTTGCACAACTGCGCGGCCAGCGTCTTGTTGTGGGCGATCACCAGCGAGGGCTTCTGCACCTCCGCGATCACGCCGGCCATCGTCATCGTCTTGCCGGTGCCGGTCGCGCCGAGCAGCGTCTGGAAGCGATCGCCCTCGCGCACCCCCTCCGACAGGGAGGCGATCGCCTTCGGTTGGTCGGCTGTGGGCGTGAACGCCGGATCGAGCTTGAACGGTGGCATCGCGCTCTACGTTAGCCCGAGCTGGCGCGGATACAGCTGACGGTATTCGGCCTGGACGCGCATCACCCGTTCGACGTAGGCGCGCGTCTCGGGGAAGGGGATTTCGCCAGCCGTAAGGCTGCGACCCTGCTGCTTGGCTTCGGCCACCCACGTATCGACGTTCGACAGGCCACCGTTATAGGCGGCTACGGCCTCGAGCTCGTTGCCTTCGTAGTGGTTGAGCAGGTAACGCAGGTACCAGCTCCCGTACGCAACGTTGATCTTTGGCGTGGCCAGGTCGCTTGTCGTAAACCGCACCCCACCGGACAGGTGCGCTATGTATTCGGCCGTCGTCGGCAACAGCTGCATGAGCCCTAGCGCCCCCGCCGATGAGGTGCGTGGATCGAACTTCGACTCGGCGTAGATCACGGCCGCGATCAGTGCGGGGTCGAGGTGCTTTTCGGCCGCCTGTTCGCGAATCACCGCCACGTCGCTGAGTGGCAACCCAGAGCCCGGGAGCACGTGCTCGACACGCGCCGCGAGCGCGATCGCCAGCACCGCGACGATCGCGAGCGCAACGAACGTCTTCGCAAGCCCACGACCGCGACGCGCATAGGGCCCATGCCCGCGCGCACGCGCGCGACTGGACACATACACGCTGCGTCCGCTCCGACCGCGATCGGCCGTCGAGGACCGTTGGGCGCTCATGTCGATAGCTTGGCAAGGACGTCGGCCAACTCGCGCCGCAACTCGGCTTGGCTGCCGTCGTTGTACACCACGAACGTCGCACGCTGCGCCTTCTCCTCCTGGGAGAGCTGGCGGGCGGCGCGCTCGTCGACGAGCGCGTGGCCCCGTCCGGCCGCTCGCTCGCGGCGCGTGCTCTCCCGCGCGATCACCGCTATCGTC
>DATNKN010000078.1:0-3048 GCA_035603375.1 Solirubrobacteraceae bacterium | reverse complement strand
CACCTCCGCCTTCTTCGACTGCGGGGAACGAGGAACGGCGGATGAGAGATCATCGGAGATCGAGGTACTGGCAGAGCCACGCCCGATCGAGGCAGTCGTCTTGGATCCCGATATCAGGATTGCAGGACCAGCTGGTGGGCTGGTCCTGTCTTCCGCAGCCCAGTTGCAGTCGATCGTGCCAAACGAGTCCCTCATCACCTACTTCGGAGCGGTCTTTCAGACCGTAGACGAAGCCGACGTCGTTGCGGGACTCGGGGCAGCCAACGTCGACTCTGAATCGCGATGCATCACGCTCTCGCGTTTTGCCCGCTGTCACGACTTGAGTCCCGTTGGTACCCAGATCATCGAACGCGAAGCGCGCAGACGACCGATTCGACGCTCAGAGGAACCGTGAGAGCGCGGGCTCGTCGGGATGTGGAGGAGAAGTGACGGCCGCGGTCGTCGTGGTGCACCCTGAGCGGGGCGGGAGGGCTAGGTGTGGAGATGACGCCCGCGTCGCCCACGGCGAGTTGCTGGTCGACGAAACGGTCGAGGTGCCTTATCGCGTCACCAGCAGGACCAGCGTCAGCCGGATTTGACGCCGTCAACGGGACGCCACCCAGCTCGCCAGGCCATCGCAACTGCAGCCAACTGGGAATTGACGCCAAGCTTGTGAAGTATCGACTTGATTTGCGAACGAACAGTCGAGACAGAGACCCAGGATTCCTTGGCAATTTGGTCGGCAGTGTGGCCTTCCATTAGTTCGGCCAGAACGCGCTGCTCTCGCGGAGTGAGGATGGCGAATGCTTCCGGCCAGGCGCGTTGCGGCACGGCACCCACTGGGCCTAGTTGATTGTTGGATCGTGACTCGTTCGCTGTGGACGTCAACCTTTTGAGCGCTTGATGGAGGGACACAACGATCTCATCGATTCCGACACTTCGAGGCAAGAACTCGCTTGATGGGCTGTTCGAGTCCCCGAGAACGATCACGGGAATTCCTTCTTCCTTCAGTACGGTGAGAGCGCGGGTAAAATCCCTGCTCACCGGCCTGCCGTCAACGAGGGCCACATCGGGCTGCCAAGACCCGCTATCACCGACGTTGTTTTCGGTCCCCACACGGGCGATGCTGACATCGAAGCCCTGGTGGGTGAGCGCGGAAACCAGTGCGTCTGCCAGTAAGCGACTTGAGCTCATAACGAGCACCTTCGGCGGGGCTGTTTTCACTGACCTCGAAACCCTGGATCCGAGCCTTTATGCCGGATGCCGGTTTCGCCCTTGCTCCCTGCGACCCTCGAGGCGACCAACCCGAGCCGCAGATCACAGCATCATCCGCCTAGCTGGCAGCAATATATCGAGGCGCGTGTTCCGTAGCAAGTCGGCATGTGCGAGATGTCGGTATGTACTTGATGAACGGAATGTGAACGCATGTGTGAACAGAGTATGAACGGATTTGGTGACCAGAATGTGAACTGCGCGATTCGCCAGGATTAACTGTCATGAGTCGAGAGCAGAGCGGCATGCATTTTCCCCCACATTCGGGATGACGCGAAGCCGCCCAGCGAGCCAACATCCACGGACCTCAAGATGCGCGACGAGGATTCGGCCGCAGAAAGGACGATCATGCAGCTAGCCACCCGGGCCAGTTCGCCCGCCCGTCTCGTTCGAACGCTCGACATCGGTGACCACGACACCGAGACGCCAGTTCATGTCATCGTGACAAACGCAATCGGGGGCAGCCAGGAGGCGTGGGGGTCATTGTCGCGACGGTACGGCGCGATGATCCGCGCGATCGCGTACGGCGCGGGGCTCAAGCACGCGGACGTCTCCGAGGTATGTCAAACAACCTGGTTGCGGTTGGTCGAGAATATCGATCGCCTCGAGCGGCGCGACCTCATCGGAGCTTGGATCGCGACGACGGCCCGAAGGGAAAGTGTGCGGGTCGCTCGTGGATTGTCGCGGTGTTCGTTTGAGGGAGCTTCGTTCGACCAGATTCCAGATGTGGACGCCCCCGCACCCGAGGCTGGTCCCTTGGTCGAGGAACGGGACGCGGCCCTTCGTGTTGCATTTGGAAAGCTGCCTCCGCGATGCCAGCAATTGCTCGGACTGTTGATTGAAGCTGACTCGCCGTCCTACAGGGAGATCGCGGCAGCGCTCGACATGCCGATCGGCAGCATCGGGCCAACTCGTGGCCGTTGTTTGGAACACCTTCGTCGGATCATGTCGCCAACGGTTCTGACGGCGTTGAATTCGTCGGATGCCGCTTGATGTGGGTGACAACACCCGCGTGAACGAACCCTCGAAGGCGCTCCGGGTCTGGCGGGTTTCGAACAGGCTGCTGACAATCGATTTTCGTTACGGGCCTGCGGCGGCGAGGGACCCCGGTTGACTAATCGATCGGGCCCGGCCGCTGGGGATGGTGATCGGCACCCTCTCGCCAGCTCACCCAGGACTGGACGCACTACGCCGGACCACGCACCCGCTCGCCAGGGCAGTGCCGCGATCGCCCGTCGACAAGAAGAGGGTGTCAGCCGGCAACGATTGTGAAGCCACTGATCACGAGACTGTCACCGACCGTCGCGCTCTGGCTCGTCTGAACTTGCGGAAGGGCGAAGGCGGCTGAGGCAGGCGCGGTCGCGGTCAGCGTGAGCACGGTGCTGCTCCCATCACTCGGCAGCGCGACCGTCGATCCCGATGAGGTAGACACCCAATTTCCGCTGCCGTTCGACCATGAGAGCGCCGGCATGGCGGTGGTGAGGGACGCGTTCTGTCCGCCTCGCGACAAGGTCACACGGACGGTATAGGTCTGACCCGGTGAGACCGGAGCTCCCGCGCTCGGTGACTCGCCGTAAATCCAGAACTGGGTGGCGCTCGTCGCGATGGCGAGGGTGCCGGCACAGGCGAACGAGGGCGCTGACCCATTGGCCGTGCCAACGACCAGCGAAGAGGGAGCAGCCTGTTGCAACGCGCTCGAGGCAATGAGGTTGGCCGATCCTCCGGGCGCGGAGCCGGCAACGATTGTGAAGCCACTGATCACGAGACTGTCACCGACCGTCGCGCTCTGGCTCGTCT
>DATNKN010000436.1:0-12745 GCA_035603375.1 Solirubrobacteraceae bacterium | reverse complement strand
GACGCTGAGGAGGGCTCGGGCGGGGATTTTTTTGGGGAGGATGGGTCGTACGACGTGGTGCAAGCGCGCGAGGTGGTCGTGGCGATGGGTGCGTGGAGCGGCGGCCTTCAGGGATTGCCGGAAGGTGCGGGCGTGCCGGTGCGTCCTGTGAAGGGTCAGATCGTGCGCTTGCGCGATCCCGCCGGCCCCGGCTTGCTCGAGGGTGTGGTGCGCTATGAGGGTGGCTACATCGTGCCGCGCGGCGATGGGCGCTACGTGCTTGGAGCCACGGTCGAGGAGCGCGGGTTCGCCCCGGCGCCGACCGTCGGTGGCGTGTATGAGCTGCTGCGCGACGCCCACGAGCTGGTGCCCGGCGTGAGCGAGCTGGAGATCGAGGAGTTGAGCGTGGGCTACCGTCCGGGCACGCCTGACAACGCCCCCATGATCGGTCCCGGCGCGTTGGCTGGGTTGACGTGGGCGACCGGCCACCACCGCAACGGCATCCTCCTCGCCCCGCTGACGGCTGAGCTGGTGGTGGCGTCTCTGCGCAGTGGCGACACGTCGTACGACCCAATATCCATCAAATGATTTACCTCAACGGCAATCCTCGCGACGACGGCGCCGGGCAGACCCTGGCGGGCGTGCTTGAGCTGCTGAATCTCGCGCCCGACGCGCGCGGCGTGGCGGTGGCGGTCGACGGCGAGGTCGTGCCGCGTGCCGGCTGGGCCACGTTCGCGATCCGCGACGGCGCCCGCGTGGAGGTGCTGACGGCGATGCAGGGAGGATGATCTGAGCATGGCCGACTCGCAGGCGCGACAGCGCACTCAGCAAGGGCAGGGCGAGAACGGGCACGTCCCGATCGCGACCCCCGGTCCGCCGGAGTCCGACCCGCTCACGATCGCCGGGCGCACACTGCACTCGCGCCTGCTGCTCGGCACGGGTGGCTTCCCCTCGCTGGAGCTGCTCGCCGAGTCGATCCGCGCGAGTGGCTCGGAATTGGTGACCGTCGCGTTGCGGCGCATCGATCCGGCGGCCAGTGGCTCGCTGATCGAGGTGCTGGAGCGAGAGGGCGTCGAGCTGTTGCCCAACACCGCCGGCTGCTTCACCGCGCGCGACGCGGTGCTCACCGCCAAGCTCGCGCGCGAGGCGTTTGGCACCGATTGGGTGAAGCTGGAGGTGATCGGCGACGAGGACACGCTGCTGCCCGACGCGCCCGAGCTGCTGCGCGCGGCCGAGCTGCTGGTGGACGATGGCTTCGTGGTGCTCCCCTACACGACCGACGACCCGGTGCTTGCTCGCCGGCTGGTCGATGTCGGCTGCGCGGCGGTGATGCCGCTCGGCGCCCCGATCGGCAGCGGCATGGGCATTCGCAACCCGTACAACATCGCGCTCATCCGCGAAGCCGTGTCGGTGCCGGTCGTGCTCGATGCGGGCGTGGGCACAGCCTCCGACGCGACGCTCGCGATGGAGCTGGGCTGCGACGCGGTGATGGTGGCAAGCGCCGTCTCGCGCGCCCAGGATCCCGTGGCGATGGCTGGCGCGATGCGCCACGCGGTGCGGGCCGGTCGTCTGGCGCGCGGCGCTGGGCGCATCCCCAGGCGAACCTACGCGACCGCTTCCTCCCCGGACGTGGGGCTGGCCGAGTTTTAGCGGGTCGCCTGGTGTTTAGCGGGCGACCTGGTGCTTAGCGGGCCGTCGGTACTTAGCGGGTCGTCGGTACTTAGCGGGTCGCCGGTGCTTAGCGAGTCGCCGGTGCTTAGCGAGTCGCCGGCCCGACCAAGGGCGCCCGCAAGCCGAGCGTCCCCGTCATTCCACCACTTCGATGGTGCCGTTCATCGTCGTCGGGTAGCCGGTGCACTCGTAGTGGATCGTGCCCGGCTTGCTCAGCTTCAGTTCGAAGGTCCCGCCTTCGGGCAGCTCGCCGGAGTCGAACGTGTATGGCCCGCCCTCGCTCTTGACGTTGCACTTTTCGGTGTTGTTGTTGATCCACTTGAGCGTGCTGCCCACCTTCGCCTTGACCGTGTCGGGTTCGATCGCGAATTCGTGGTAGGTGATTTTGATCGTGCCGCTCTGCACGGGCGCGCTGGCGGGCGGGCTCGCGTAGTTGATCTTGCCCGGCACGGTCAGCCCGCCCTTGGCGCTCGAAGTGGTCGACTTCGTTGTCGTGGTGCTCGTGCTCGATTTGCTCGACCCGCATCCGGCGGCGAGCAGCACGGCGGCGCAGGCCATCGCGGCCGGCCACATAGACTGACGAGCTGTGCCTCCCCACTTCCTCACAGGCGCCGAGCTTAGCGCGGGCGAGCTTGATGCGCTGCTCGACCGTGCCATCGAGCTGAAGGCGGCGCCGCTGTCCTCGCGCGCGCTGGCCGGACGCGGCGTCGCGCTGATCTTTGAGAAGCCCTCCACGCGCACGCGGCTGTCCTTTGAGATGGGCGTGCACGAGTTGGGCGGCCACGCGGTCGTGCTGCGCTCGGGTGAGATGCAGCTCTCGCGCGGCGAGTCGCCGCGCGACACCGCGCTAGTGCTGTCCCGCCAGGTTGCCGCGGTGGCGATCCGCACCGGACCCGACGCCCTCGTTGAGGAACTCGCCGAGTACTCGGCGGTGCCGGTGATAAACATGCTCACGGCTCTGCACCATCCCTGCCAGGCGCTCGCCGACCTGATGACCGTGCGCGAGCACTTCGGTGGCATCACGGGACTGCGCCTCGCCTATGTCGGCGACGGCACCAACGTCGCCCGCTCGCTGGCGATCCTCGGCACGCTCGCCGGCATGGACATCGCGATCGCCTCCCCCGAGGGCTACGCGCTGGAGCAGAACCTGTCGCTGCCAGCGGGCGCCGAGGGTTCGCTGACGCTCTACCGCGACCCACGCGAGGCGGTGCACGGTGCGCACGTGCTCTACACCGACGTATGGGTGAGCATGGGCGATGAGGACACCGCGGCTGAGCGTCGCGCGGCTCTTGCTCCCTACCGCATCGACGATGCCCTGCTCGACAGTGCGGCGCCGGAGGCGATAGCGCTGCACTGCCTGCCCGCCCACCCGGGCGAGGAGATAACGGCCGAGGTGCTCTACGGGTCGCGCCAGCGCATTTGGGATCAGGCTGAGAACCGCCGACACGCACAGAAGGCGCTGCTGGAGCTGCTGGTGGGGCCGGTCGGCTCATGAGCGTGCCCGCCGCGGGTGCCAAGCTCGCGGCCAACGGCCTGGACACAAGCGCACCTGCCGCGGGCGCGGCGCAGGCGCTGCCCAAGCGTCCCGAGCGCGGCGAGCAGATCGAGCTGCAGGTCGAGTCGCTCGCGCACGGCGGCGAGGGCGTTGGGCGGCTTGGCGACGGTGGCTACGTCGTGTTCGTCTCTGGCGCCGTTCCCGGGGATCGCGTGCGCGCGGAGGTGGTCAAGCGCAAGCGCAGCTACGCGCATGCTCGCGTCGTGGAGATCTTGCGGCCAAGCCCTGAGCGGATAGCGCCGACCGCGACGCATCCCGGGGTGCCGTGGCAGGTGCTGCTCTACGAGCGCCAGTTGCAGATCAAGCACGAGCAGGTCGATGACGCGTTGCGGCGGATCGGCAAGCTGGATGGCTTCGAGCTTCAGGAGATCGTGCCGGCGCTCCAGCAGTGGCGTTACCGCAACAAGCTGGAGTACTCGTTTGGCAAGGGATCGGACGGCGGGCTGGTGTGCGGTTTCCACGCCTCGTCGGGCTGGAACATGGTTGAGTCGATCGACGATTGCCTGCTGGCCTCCGAGCGCGGCAACCGCGCACGGGAAGCGGCGTTGCGTTGGTGTCGCGAGCAGGGACTGCATGCGTGGAGTCGCGGAGGTCGGCCAGGCGGCGGGCGCACCCGGGCCGAGGAGCAGGAGCAGCCGCCCGACGCGCACGGTCGCGAGGATGTGCGCCGCTCGCGTGAGCAGCGCACCGGTCCGGCCCCCGACGGGCGACCGTTCCTGCGCAACCTCGTGGTGCGCGAAGGTCGCCACGGCGGCAAGCTTCAGGTTCGCCTCGTCAGCACCGACGGCGAGCTGGAGGTCGGCGCGCTTGCCGCGGCGCTGGTCGCCGAGCTTGGCGAGGACACGCTCAGCGGTGTGCTGTGGACACGCTCCTCCTCGCTCGCGGAGACCACCGCCGGTGGCGAGACCGAGCTTGTCTGGGGCGAGGCGGAACTGCCCGAGCGCCTGGGCGAGCTTGACCTGCGCATCTCCGCCGAAGCCTTCTTCCAAACCAACACCGAGATGGCCGAGGTGCTTTATGGGATCGTCGCCGACTACGCCGCCCTGGATGGTTGGGAGCGCGTGTATGACCTGTATTGCGGCATCGGCACGATCGCGCTCACGCTCGCTCCGCGGGCCGGCGAGCTGTGGGGGATCGAGATCGTCGAACAGGCCGTCGCCGACGCGATCGCCGCCGCCAAGCGCAACAACGTTACGAGCGCCCACTTCTTCGCAGGCGACGCGCGTCTGGCGCTGCCCGAGCTGATCGAGCGCGCCGGCAAGCCGGATGTGGTGGTTGTCGACCCACCGCGCGCAGGTCTCTCCCAGAAGGTGGTGCGGCGCATCATCGACGCCTCGCCGAAGCGGATCGTGTACGTGTCGTGCAACCCCACCACGCTCGCACCCAACGCGGCTCAGTTGGTGCAGGCGGGCTGGAGACTGGTCAAGGTGAGGCCCGTGGACATGTTCCCGCAGACGCCTCATATCGAGTGCGTGGCTTTGTTGGAGCGGGCATAAGTCGGTGCAAGCTTGAGATAGCGCTTGCTATCTTGACATAGTGCTCATTATATGAAATAATGATGCGTATGACAGACGCATCTCGTCCCTCGCTTCGCGATGAGCAGAAGGCGCTCACGCGCCGCCGCCTGCTGGACAGTGCAGAAGCCGTGTTTGCTCGCAGCGGCTATCACGGCGCCTCAGTTGAGGAAATCGCGCGGGAGGCCGGTGCGACAAGCGGCGCGCTGTACTCGAACTTCGCCAGCAAGGAGGACCTGTTCTTGGCTCTCTTTGAGGAGCGGATCGCCACCGACGTGGGCGACTATTCGCAGATCGTCGCCGAGGGAGCGACGATCGAAGAGCAGGCCCGCGGAGCGGCGGATCACTGGATCGAGATACTGCGCGAGCGCCCAGACTATTTCCCTTTGCTAATGGAGTTCTGGGCCTACGCGATCCGCGAACCGGCGCTAAGGGGGCGTTTGGCTGAACGGTTCGCCGCGCTTCGCTCGGCCAGTGGACGGTTGTTTATGGAGGCGGCAGCGCGGCACGGCGACCCGCCGCCGGTCGAGGCGGCGGAGTTCGTGGGCCTGCTCATCAACGCGCTGGGCAATGGTTTGGCGTTTGAGAAGCTGGCCGACCCAGAGGCCGTCCCCGACGCTCTCTTTGGGGACATGCTCGTGCTCATCTTCAACGCTTTCGAAGCGCTGATCCGTCAAGACCCGAGCGCCGTCGACCCGCAGAGCGCAATCACCCCGCAAAAACCCGTCACTGGAAGGAAGGGAGCAAAGAATGGCTGAGCCCCCAGCGACTGTCGATCTAGGTATGCGTCCGGCGACCGCCGAGGACATTGGGCGCCTGAAGACGGTGCTCGCGGAAGCATTCCTCGAGGATCCGGTCTTCAGCTGGTTGATGCCCAAAGACGGCAAGCGGCTTGCACAACTGCGGCGCTATTTCGGACTCGATCTAGGTCACTACGCACTGCCGCACGGGCGTGTGTGGACGACTAATGACCTCACCGGGGCCGCGTTGACATTGCCACCTGGCAAGTGGCGTGTGCCACCGCGCACCACACTGTTGCACGGTAGCGCCTTCGGGGTCCACCTGCCCAGGGCGGCAAGAATGGGTGCCACGATGGAGTGGCACCACGCGCGCGAAATCCGTGGTCCCCACTACTACGTTCGCGATATCGGCGTGCACCCGGATATGCAAGGCAAGGGTCTTGGCAGCACGCTAATGCGCCCCACGCTCGAGCGCTGCGATCACGAGGGTTTGCCTGCCTATATCGAGGCCTCCAGTGAACGCAGCGCGGCGCTGTACGAGCGCCTCGGCTTCCGCCACATAAAGGAGCTGCGCGTCGGTTCCAGCCCGCCGCTATGGCTGATGATTCGTTCGCCCGTCGCGGCGCAGTAGGGTTCGCGCCACATGCGCGCCGCGACGATCCGCGATGGAGAGGTTCTTCTGGAGGAGCACCCCGATCCCACGCCTGGGGATGGCGAGGTGCTTGTGCGCGTGCGTGCCGCGGGGCTGAATGGGGCGGACATGATGCAGCGGCGCGGCCTCTACCCGGCGCCGCCCGGCTCGCCGCAGGACATTCCGGGAATGGAGCTTGCGGGTGTGGTCGACGCGCTCGGGCGGGGGGCTGAGCGGTTCGCGCTCGGCGATCGCGTGATGGCAATCGTCGGCGGTGGCGCACAGGCCGAGCTGGCCGTCGTGCACGAGCGCCAGCTGATGCCAGTACCGGCAGTGCTCGACTGGCCTGAGGCCGGCGGCCTACCCGAGGTGTTCACGACCGCCCATGACGCGGTGTTTACGCAAGGCGAGTTGCGCAGCGGCGAGCGCCTGCTCGTGCACGGCGGGGCGGGGGGTGTCGGCACCGCCGCGATCCAGCTCGCCAAAGCGGCTGGTGCGCGTGTCGTCGCGACAGTGCGCCGCGAGCAGTCGCGAGCGGAGGTCGCGGCGCTTGGCGCGGAGGCGATCGCACCCGAGGGCTTTGCCGAGCATGGTCCGTTCGATGTGATCCTCGAGCTGGTGGGAGCCCCGAATCTCGCCGACGACTTGAACGCGCTCGGCATCGGTGGGCGCATCTGCGTGATCGGTGTCTCGGCGGGCGTCAAGGCCGAGCTGAACCTGCTCGCGCTGATGGGCAAGCGCGCCCGCATCCACGGCTCCACGCTGCGTGCGCGTCCATTGGAGGAGAAGGCGCTCGCGGCGCGTGCGCTGGAGCGCGAGGTGCTGCCGCTGTTCGAGACGGGCGCGCTCACGGTGCCCGTTGCCGAGACGTTCGCGTTGGAAGACGCGGCCGCGGCCTACGATCGCTTCGCGGCGGGCGGCAAGCTCGGCAAGCTCGTGCTCACGTTCTGAAGTTCTGACGCTCTGACGGCCACTATCCAGCCCCTTTAGAGGCCCTCGGGCGGTGTGGGTTACTTACTTTTAATACGATTCACCAAAATAACTACATATGGTAGTCACCATAGTGAATCGTTCAAAAAGTATATATATCCGCCACCCATCCCCGATATGGCACCTGCGTATATGCCCTCCGACCTCTCAATACGGCGGCTGTGCGGCATACCAGTCGCCAAGCGCGCGGAACGCCGCCCAGAAGGCACGCTTGGAGTCTTGCTCGTCGAGCGACTCGTCGATGTTCGGCACGTACAAAGCGTCGATTGTCGGCGTCAGCTGCTGGATCTCCCCGAATCGCGGCTGCAAGGGCCTTGCCAGCGGGATGTCGAGGTCGTTCAAGACGCTGAGTGCCTCGGCGCCCATGGCGACCACGATTCGTGGTTGGACGATCGCGATCTCCTGCACTACGCGGGCCACGCAGGCCGGATCTGCCAGGGAGGCGTCGGCGAGTGGACACTTCACGCACAGCGTGCCGTACACCGTCAGTGGATCGATCGAGAGGCGCTTGAACGACTTCATCAGCGCGCCACCGGAGCGCCCGTAGAAGGCGACCCCCTCCTCGACCTCCGAGGGCAACGGAGCGTGCTTGAGCAGCATGATGTCCGCCTGTGGGTGGCCGGAACCGAGCACCGGCATCAGCTGGCCGCGCGGGCAGTGTGGACAGCTCTGCAAGTCGCGTGTGAGCGTGTTCAGCTCTCTGATTGCCCGCTCAAGGTACTTCTCGCGGATCTCGTCGTCTGTAGCGGGCATGGACGCGGAGGGATTTGACGGCCCGGCCGGTTGTCCTTGCGCCTGCATCACTACTTGCGCCGCCACCGCCTACGCGACCGAGGGCATTTCGCCTGGCGGCGTCCTCGATCGTTCGTGTGTAGATCACACTTCACTCTCTGCGTCCTGGCCAAGCTCGACCCTCGGCCGCGTAGGTCCATGTAAGCCCTCATGTTCCCCCTCCGCTGTCGCGTGTTGCCCTGCGCACACGCCGCTCGCGCGAGGCCTTGCGGGCGGCCGCCGGGGTGGCTTTCGTTTGCAGGAACTTCAGCGCCTGTACGTATATGAGGCTGGAGGGCTTGGTTGTGATTTCGGCGTCCCTGAGCGACTGCAGGAACTCTTGCGGGCCGTCGAAGTCGCGCATCCGGATGCGCACCGAGCCGAGTCCTTGCGCGACGTGCGAATCGGAGCCGGCGCCGGCCACGATGCGGTACTTGGCGGCGAAACGGACCGCCTCCTCGTTGAAGGCGCCGATCGCCACGCGCGGGTTGAACACCTCGATCGCATCGACGTCGTCGAGGATTGGCAGCAAATGCTCGTAGTCGGGCACCGCGTGCATCCGATCGAACGGGTGCGGCACGTACACCAGGCCGCCCTGGCGCTTGATCTCGGCCACCGTCTCGGCCATGCTGAGGCCGCGCGGGATCTTCTCCTCGATGAACAGGCCGATCACCTCACCCTGCTCGGCGGTCTTGACCTCCTCGCCCACGATCACCTTCACGCCGGCCGCCTTCGCCTTCTCGCGCGCCTCCAGGGCACCGGAGATCTCGTTGTGGTCGGTCACCGCGATCGCTCCGAGGCCGACCTCTTTGGCGGTCGCGAGCAAAACCTCCACCGGCGTTTCGCAATCGCCGGAGTGGTCGGTGTGCATGTGCAGGTCCACGTCGATCTGCGGGCGACGCTCCAAGCGCCGGCGCAGCGCGGCGTCTCCTCTCGTGTCGTGCCGTCGCGCGATCAGCTCGCGATAGGTCTCCTCGACTTCCTCGACGCTCGCGGTGCCGTCGAGCCGTGCGTCGAGCCGCGCGAGGAAGCTCTCGACGAAGCGTCGCGCAAGCGTCGCGGAGGGCAGTCGCTCCTCCGGGGAACTGAAAGAGCCGACGTTCAGCGAGCGCGAGTGACGCAACGCGGCGCTCGACGTCCCGAGTCCCACAAGCCCCGCTGACGGCTCGTGCACATGCACGATGTCAAGCGGCATCCTGGCGAGCAGTTCCTCGAGCGTGCGTGCCACATCGACGGGCAGCGCCAGCGGACGCCGCGCGGCGGTGCCGCCCACGTCGAGCACCTCGCCGATCGCGAGCAGGCGCGGCTCGCCTTTGTCGGTGCCTTCCAACAGGCTCGCCGGCTCGTCCTTGGTCGTGCGCAGCTCGCGGCGCGACTCGCGCACCCGCTCGGGCGAGCGCGAGGGCGCGAGAATCAAGACCCTGTGTCCGCGCCGCGAAAGCTCTGTCGCGAGGCGAGCCACATACGCGTTGATCTCGTTGTCCCCGTTCTCCCAGGGGTATGGAGTTACGTGGGCGATCGAGAACGTGGGTGCGCTCACTGCTCCCATTATGCTCGCCTGCCCGCGCTTCTATGCCCACCCGCGACGGACGGGCATGGCGTGGAGACCGTCAGGACTTGACGGCAGGCTTGCGTGCGGCGGCGCGTCCCTTCGGCCTGGCGGGGGAGCGCGGGACTTTCATCCGCGAGTGCTTGGCGATGAACTTCTCGGTCTCCTCGCGCGCGAGGTTGTCGGGGCGCTGATTATGTGGCGACTTCATCAGGTAGGAGGAGGGACCGTCGAGCTGACCGCCGATGCCGTTGTTCAGCGCGAGCTTGCAGCAGCGCACGGCGTCGATCACGATGCCGGCCGAGTTCGGCGAGTCCCATACCTCGAGCTTCATCTCGACGTTCAGCGGCACGTCGCCGAAGGCCTGCCCCTCGACGCGAATGTGCGCCCACTTGCGGTCGGTCAGCCACGGCACGTAGTCCGACGGCCCGATGTATACGTCATCGGCGGGCAGCTGCTCGTCCATGATCGAAGTGACGGCGTTGGTCTTGGAGATCTTCTTGGACTCCAGCCGCTCGCGCTCGAGCATGTTGTAGAAGTCCATGTTGCCGCCCACGTTGAGCTGGGAGGTGCGCAGCATCTTCACGCCGCGGTCGGCGAACAGCCGCGCGAGCGTGCGGTGCACGATCGTGGCGCCCACCTGCGACTTGATGTCGTCGCCGACGATCGGCAGCCCGGCCTTCTTGAAGCGCCTGTCCCAGTAGTCCTCGCGTGCGATGAACACGGGGATGCAGTTGACGAAGCCGCAGCCAGCCTCGAGGATCTGCTCCACGTACCACTTGGTCGCGTCCTCGCTGCCGACCGGCAGATAGGACACGACCACGTCGGTGTGCGTGTCCTTAAGGATCTTCACGATGTCGGCGGTCTCGCCGGGTGCCTTTTTGATCTTCTGCTTGAGGTACTTGCCGAGCCCGTCGTGGGTCATGCCGCGATACACAGGCACGTCGAGCTTCTTCGGCACCTTGGCGAACTTCATCGTGTTGTTCTGCCCAGCCCAGATTGCCTGGCCGAGGTCCTTGCCGACCTTGGTGGCGTCGATGTCGAAGGCGGCGGTGAACTCGATGTCGCGCACGTGATAGCCGCCGAGGTCCACATGCATCAGCCCGGGCACGAACTCGTTCGGGTTGGCATCTTTGTAGTAGTGCACGCCCTGCACGAACGCCGAGGCGCAGTTGCCGACGCCGACGATCGCCACGCGAACCTTGTCCTGTTGGTAGCGCGCCTTGCCATTGGAGGAGGCGGCGCCGTTGCTCTGTTGAATGCTCATCTAGTGCGGTTTCCTTTGTGGAGGTCGGGGGAGATTACCCCGCCGCCGGGGTTAGGTGACAGACAGCGCACGCTTGACGTGCCAGATGCGCTGCGCCACGGTGATCACGCTCAGCGCGGCCAGCACATACACGGCAGGCGCCAGCAGGCTGAAGTCTCCGAGCGAGGCGCCCTTCGCGAAAATCAAGCCGACGGCAAGGATCACGACGCGCACTGGGCGGGTGGCGATCCCCACCTTGCACTCAACGCCAAGCGCCTCCGCCCGCGCGCGGGTGTAGGACACCATCAGCGACGCCAGCACGGCGACGACCACGGCGGCTGCTGCGCCCGAGCGTCCTTCGCGGGCAAAGTCCGCGGCGACCGCGGTCAGCACGATCCCCTCCTCGATGCGGTCGAGCGTCGAGTCCAGGAAGGCGCCGAACGGGGTGCCCTTGCCGGACATGCGCGAGTAGCGGCCGTCGAGCGTGTCCATCACCGAGCCGACGATGAAAGCGACTCCCCCGAGGAAATACAGGCGTTCCCACACCAGCACCGCCGCGACCACGTTCAGGGCCAGCCCCGTCATCGAGATCGTGTTGGGAGTCAGACGCGACTCGATCAGGCGGTTGCGCACGATCTCGCGACGCTCGGCGCCGGTGAGCGCCGCGCGCCTGCCCGGACGCGCACGAGCGGAGCCGGCGCGCGCGCGGCGCGTGCGAGTGGGCTGTCTATGCGATGGAGGGGAGGGAGGCATCTAGCGCGATCGGTGTTCCCAGACTGGGAACACCCGGGAGCCTATCCGGCTCCCGCCGGGGTTGGGCCGAAGCGCCACGCGGCCGGGCGCATCCGTGCCAGCCGCTGGGCGCCGAGTGCCGAGATGCCCGCTGTCAATGCTCCCAGCACGGCGTCGATGATGAAGTGGTTGGCGGTCGCGACGATCACGAACGCGATCAGCAGCGGATACAGCCGCCACAGCACGCTGGCAATCCGCGAGCGCGACAGCGATGCCAGCGGCCAGCCGATCATCAGCGCAAATGCCACGTGCATCGAGGGCACGGCGGCGTAGGGGTTGAACAGTGCGTTCATCGAAGCGCTCGCGTGTGAGACGTGCACGCCGGTGAAGTCCGACACCGAGTCGATGAAGCCCCACTCGGGGAGGAAGCGCGGTGGCGCGGTGGGGAACACCGCATAGCCGACGAGTGCGATCAGCATCGCGATCGCGAACATGTTGCGCACAAAGTAAAAAGAGCGGTTGTGGCGCAGATACAGGTAGATCAGCGCGGTAAGCGTGATCGTCGTCTGCGCGTTTACGTACAGCCAGCTGGAGAAGTCCATCAGCAGGTGGCTGCCCGACGCCCACGCCTGGATACTGGGCTCGACGAACACGTGCAGCGAGCGCTCGATGTGAATCAGGTCGCTGGCGTGCGCGAAGGCGGCTCTCCCATCGCCGCCAACGAGCCCGCGCACGAGGCTATAGGCGCCATAGGCCAGTCCGACCAGGGCGACTTGGCGCAGCACGTCGGTCCATCCGTGCGGCAGCGCGCGTGCCTGTAGAACACGGAGCCGAGCGAGCATTCGAGCAAGCCTAGCCCATGAACCGGTACAGGCGCCAGTGTTCCGAGCGCCACAGCTCCCGCAAATAGGGCAGTCCGTGAGCGACGAGCGTTCCCTCCAGGCGTCCGGCGCCATCGAGGCGCGTGTCCGCCAGCGCGACGTAGGCGACCCTGTTTTCGGCAAGCCAGGCGCGGTACTCCGGCGCGCTGAGCGTTTTGCGGTAGAAGATCGCCGCGTAGCGTGTGTCCAGTTGGCGCTCCCAGCCGCGGGCAAGCTTGATGCCATCGTGGCCGGCTAGGTAGGCCGATTCCCAGTGGGCGGCTGTCATCGGCACCTCGATGATTGTCGGCTTGCCGCCGCTCAGCCTGTGCAGCTCCGCCAGGACCGGAGCGTAGTAGGAGGCTTTGACCGACTGGTCGCCTGAGATCGAGGAGTAGTCGTGGATCGGCGTCGCCAGCTGCCAGTAGAGCAACACGGGTGCGAGCGCCAGCAGCACGGTGCGGTGTTTTTCCCACAGCACGCCTGCCAGGAGCGGCGCGGCAAGCA
>DATNKN010000419.1:0-6616 GCA_035603375.1 Solirubrobacteraceae bacterium | reverse complement strand
GCCCACCGTGGCGAACATGTCCCCATACCCGGATGGAGCGTCGCCGACGGCTGTAACGCGCATCGCTGGCGGGCGCGGGCCGGCCTGCGCCGACTCCCCGGCAGCCCACTGCGCATCGTCCGACGAAACGCCAGCGGCCTTGGCACGCTGCGCTTCCTCCTGGCGGAACCGCTCACGCTCCGCAAGAAACGCCTCGCGCTCCTCGCGCGTCAGTCGCAAGCCCTGCTCACCATCGCCGGCCAGCTTCTCCCAGAGTGCCACCCTGTCGTGACTCGCAAACGCCATAACCAGCGCGTCCGCGAGGTTCGGCGAGCGCGCGCCATCGCCGTACTTATCGACAAGCAACCGCCCCGCCGGCGTGCGCTTGATCGTGACCTGGCTCAGCTCATTTACCAGGTCCTGCAGCTCAGGCATCCACGGATCAAGCGAAACAATCTCGTCAACCGGGACCTTCTCGCCCAGGTGCACGGCCCGCCAGGTGTTCTCGAGGAGCTTCGCGAGCGCATCCCAGTCATGGGCCTTGCGATTGGCGTAGCGCTCGGCGTTCGGAATTCCCTTGCGCAGCTCACCCTCGGGGGGCGATGCGCCACCGCTGTACGGCGTGAACTTGAGCGCCGGCCGCCCCGCCTTGCCGCGCTCGCCGTTGATGACCTGCGCGTAGCCGCTGACACCCGCGCCCAAGCCCACTGCGTCATAAACCAACTCCCGGTAGCCGAGCCGCGTGCAGTGGTCCACCGCGCGCAACGTAGACTCGAGGGGATTGCTGCCGACACCCCGCCATGATTCGATGAACTCGCAGAGAATCCCGTGGCGCCCGGCGAAAGCGCAGCGGTCGGCGCCCTGGTCCGCCGGATCGAAAGCGCCAACACGCTCACCCGCCGGATAGATCGCGAGCTTCAGGTGCGCCCCGATCGCGGCCTGAATCCATGCGGGCTTGATAAGCTGGTTTTCCAGGCTCGCCGTATAGGAAATCCCATACTCCTGGGCGAACGTTGCCTCGTCCAGCTCAATGCACTTCTGCGCGTGCCACTCAGGCGTGCGCCGCGGGTCATTTCGCCAGTGGGCCGTGAACACGGCGAACCTGCCGCTCAGGCGCTTGCGCGCGAATGGATTCTCCATGCCGCAGGGTGTGCTGACGTCAATGCGACAGCGCGCCGTGGCGCTCAGCGACGCCTCGATGGATTCGGGATTTTCCAGCCACGCCGCCTCATCGAGGAAGTAGAGCGCCGCACGGTCGCCGCGGCCGATGTTGTCTCCGGCTTCACCGACGATCGTGGAGCCGGTCTGCGGGAACAGGCAGCGCATGTGCGGGCTGTACCGCTCGCGCTCCCAGGGGCCGACAAACTCAGGCGGCAACTGCTCAACGAAATCGCGGAGCTTCGCGAAAATCGACTTGGGCGAGTCCTTCAGGTCGACGTATTCCTCCTTGCGGCTGCCGAAGCCGATTACCAGTCCGCGGTGGAAGAGGCACAACGTCGCGGCCAGCGCGACGCAAACGTGCGTGATACCGCTGTCGCGGGACTTCTCGATCAGCCCGGGCTTGCCTGCCTTCCAACACTCGCTGATGAACTCGACGCACTCAACCTGCTTCGGCCAAAGCAGGAACGGCACGACGCGATCTGTGAGCCCGCGCGGGTCGCGGGTCCAGCCCCAGTGACTGATGAACGCCGCCGGGTGCTCGGCATAGAACGCGCGCAGCGCCGGCAGGATCTCCGGGTGCTCGTGTATGTACGTCAGGCGCCTCGCCCGCGCATCGAGCACGGGCTGGTAATCCGGCTGCAGCCAGTTGAAGTCCGGCGGGATGTCGGAGCCGGCGAAGTCGGACGGCATGATGTCTGTCATTGCAGCTCTTCTCGTGGAGAGAGGTTTTCAGGTGGCGCAGAAACACGAAGGCCCGCATGGAGCGGGCCTTGGTGGAGGGACAGCGCCCGGCGGGCGCAGGCGTTATGCCGTCGCGAGCACTCTCTGCACCGTGCTGACGCCGCAGCGGAGGGTCCGAGCGATCTTGAGCTTGCCCATGCCCTGATTCCGCAGCTTGCGGATCTGGACCTCGGTGCGATTACTGACCGGCAGCCGGCCGAGCGTCTTGCCCTGAGCGCGCGCCCGGGCGAGGCCGGCGAAAATGCGCTCACGGATGATTTCGCGCTCAAGCTCTGCGAACACGCTACACATGCCGAGCATGGCGCGGCCGGTCGACGTCTCGCTGTCCAGGGCCTGCTTGAGCAGGAAGAGGCCGACACCGGCGCCGCGCATCTCCTCGACGAACTGCGCCAGGTGGAGCACTGAGCGGCCGAGGCGATCGACAGACCAGGCAGCAATGATGTCGAACTTGCCCGCGCTGGCGTCGCGGCACATGCGATCGAAGGCAGGACGCTTGTCGCGGCCCTTGGCGCCGCTGAAGCCGTTGTCGCTGTACAGCTCAACCACGGTCCAGCCGCGCTGCTCCGCGGCCCTCGCCAGCTCCTGGCGCTGGTTCTCGACAGTCTGGCCGCCGGTGCTGACCCGGAGATAGAAGGCGACGCGCTTACCCTTGCCCATGACGATCTCCCCGGGGATTTCCTGCATGAATCGTACTCCCAAGGCATACGGTTATCAACTGATTGCGTATGTGCCAATGAGCGCTGTGTAAGCCTATGACTATGCTCATGACGCCTCGCGGCATTCCTATATGGTTTTCCGTATAGGCTCATTCGCTGCCATCCTCGCCAGGGGGCGCCTGTGCGGCGCTCTGCGGGCCGCCATCCGACAAAGGCTCGTGCTCTATCACCGCTGTCCCGGCCTGTGCACGGCGCTGGCCGCGGATGATGGCCAGGTACTCGTCGGCCCTCTCGGGCTGCTTCTGCAGCAGCAGGAAGGCTTCAGTAGGCGTGAGGTCCGCGGGGAGCGGCGGGCGCTCGCCGGTGCGCAGATCGATTGATACCAGCGGGCCGCTCGCGACCGTCACTGGCTTGCCCGCGTCGTAGGCGACCATCAGCTTCACCGCTTCGAAGCGCAGCTCCGGGTCCGCCTTCGGATCGTCGCGCACGCTAATCAGGTACGCGATGTTCCGATCGCGCTGTGCCGCGCACAGTTCGCGGAAGGTCGGGTCCTTCGGCGGCCGGCCTGGTCCGCCCGAGTTGCCTGAGACGAATCTGCCGGAGGCGTCCCGATTCTTCTCCGTTTGCACCAGCGATTGGCGCGCATCCGCGGATATTTTTTTCCGCTCGCTCTCGGGCGTGCGGCGCGGGTTCTGCGGGGTGTCAGTCACAGCTTGCGGTGCTCCTGAAGGTCCCCTCTCGCACTCTCGCCAGCTCTCGCCAGCTCCATCCGGCGAAAGACGCGACAGGCAGACGGGGGAAGGCGGCGAGAGGGCTTCAGCTCTCGCCGCTTTCCTCCCTGTCTATGGGGTGGCGAGAGTTGAAGGCGTGATTTGGGGGGCAGCTGGCCGGTCATGCTGCCTCCCCTTTTGGGGGCTCTCGCCGGCTCTCGCCTGACTCATGCGCTGCAATCAGCAATGCCCGGCCCTTGTCGGTGAGGGTATGGCTCAGGTCGCTGGTTGAGCCGGACTTCTCCAGGTAGCTGTTTTGTACGAGGAGCTTGAGCACGCTGCGGATGGCGGGCCGCCCGAGCTGAGCGCCGAGCTGTTCGTCAGCCTCGAGCGCGGCGCCCGACACATTCACGCCGGCTTGGCCGATCCGCTGCACCGCGGCCAGGAGAATCGGGCCGTCTTCGGCCAGGACCTGAGGTGTGCCGCGAATCTTCGCCGCGGGCTTCACCCGCCTGAGCGCTCCCTGCCCCATCACCAGGTACACGTCCGCGCGCTCGTCGCCGTGGGACAGCCGACCGTGTGTTACCCGCACGACCCGCTGCCTATCGGCCTCCTCCTTTGAGACATCGCTGCGCGCGAAGGTGTTCAGCGCGTCCGCTGCCCTGAGACGCGCCAGGGCGAAATTGCTGCGCGCATGCTGGCTGAACAGCGCGCTCCCGCTGGTCGCGTAGGCGGCGCCCGCGAATCCCTCAGCCGGCTCCTGGGCGCCGGCCTTGGTGCCATGGCTGCAGACGATGAGCCCGGAGCCGGGGATCTCCGTCGCCAGTCCGTTGAGCGTGTGCACAACGATGTCGGCACCGTCGTCATCATTCTGGCTGCCGGCGATTGCGAGGCGCAGCGGGTCGAGGCCGAGCAGCGGCCCTTCGGGGGCGAACTCCCGGGCAGCCTCAATGAAAGGCGACAGGAACCTGGTATTGGGCAGGATGAGGCCGCTTTCGGTGCGACAGACCAGGCCGCGGTCGATCCTACCGGAGCACGGTACGCGCCGGATGTTGGCAGCGGCCCGCCGGGCGAACTCGGCGGCGTCCTGCTTGTTCCATCGCTCGGCGATGAGCTGATAGCCGTGCTGGACGACGCGCTGCAGCTTGGCGAACAGCCTCGCGTCCGTGTCCTCATAGCTCGCCAGCACGCACTTACCCGGATCAATGCCCGCGCCACGTTCGTCGAGTTCGAGCAGGTCCCAACCGGTTGCCTTCCAGACGATCAGGTAGATGAGGAGCGTGGTCTTATAGCTGGCCAGGCTGCCGGCAATCAGGGTGTAGGCTTCGGCCGGGATGCCCGGCAGCAGGTACTTCTCCGGAGCGATGGGTCCGAGGATCTGCTCGCTGGTGAAAGAGACCAGCTCAACGCGCGAGGCAAGGTCATCCGCGTCGCGCCTCGTGACCAACGGCTCGCCGATGGGCGGCACGCCGTCATCGGGGGGCGCCTGCGCTTCGGCCGCTTCCCTGTCGAGCCGCGCTCTGGCCGCCTCGATGCTTGTCACCTTGCCGTCAGCCATGCACGTGGTCCCGTGCACGTCCGATGCGGGCTGCGGCCTGTGCCAGGCGCTGCCAGTCCGCCTCGGTGATTGAGCGGCGCTCGAGGACATCGGAGGCGACGATCGCCACCACTGTCACCTCTTCGGAGATCACCTCAAGCAGATCGCGCGCGGGAATCCGCGAGCGCGAGGGCGCGAAGTTGCCGACGAGCGGCTTATCGAAGAGATCCGCGAGTGTCAGCCCGAGCGCCGCCAGTACGGCGCCGGTCTCGCAGCCACCGAAGTCATGCAGCAGCACGCGACCGTCGTCCAGCTCTCGTATCGAGAGCGAGGGCCCTTGATCCTGGTGCGCCGGGCAGCGCGCGAGCCAGCGGCCCGGCCCTGTCGGCTTCACGCGCTCGAGCCGATCCAACAGTTTTGCTGCGGCACTCATGCGCACCGCACCTCCGTTCCACGTCGAGCACTCGCAGCTCCGCTGCTGCGGCGCTGCCGGTCGTCCAGGCGGTCGCGCAAGTTGTCGCGAGCGTCCAACCACCAGGTTTCCTCGCGTTCGAAGTCCCGCGCACGCTCGCGGCACAGGATGTCGATGAGGAGATCCCGAAATTTTGCGTAGCACCGCGGCTCGCGCTTGCGGATGCGCTCGAGCGCAAGCATGACACTCGACGGCGACAACACGCTCACGGCGCGCACCTGGCCGGCCGCCATGACCAGTCTCGCCATACCTGGCCCACGATCGCTGGCATGACGTGCCGCGGAAGGCCGGCGAGAAAGATAGCTCGCGCCTCCTCGAGTTCACGGGCAGCGCGATTGCAGTCCGCGCAGCGACACGCCGATTTGACTCGGCGTGGTAGAATTTCTGTGGTCGAACTGGACATCGATCATCTCCGATCTGACGCACGCCTGTTAGCAGCAGGCGTGCGTTTCTCTTCCAAAAATGGGTTACGCGGCGTGCGCCGTCTGCTGGCGCTCCGCGACCAGGCGTGCAACGAGCTGGCGGATCTCGGCGGCGCTCTTGCCTGCGATCCTCGCGGCGTTAACTTGAGCGACTTCATGCTCGGGCCATGCGCTGCAGCGTTCGGTGAGTTTGACTGGCGGGGGAAACAGGCCGACCTTCGCCTGGCCGTAGATCGAAGTGGTGCGCAATCCGGTCAGTTCGAGAACTGCCGGAAGCCGCAGAAGTCTCGCGGCGGTAATGGTCATGTGGGCAGATCCTCTCGAATGCATGCGCCGGTCTTCGGCTGCATTCAAGAGACTAAAGCCACAAATTCGACGGGCTGGACCAGCCCGTATACAGGATTCCATGATTTTTGAATGAGACTCGTGGGGTGCTTGTGACCCCAAAAGAAAAGGCCGCTCGAGTGAGCGGCCCTTCCAGAGACTCAAGAGGCCGGCGGATCTACAGGTTGCCGGCGTTCAGCAGCGCGAGCAGCCGTTTCCGTTGGCGGATAGGAGGCCGTTGGGTCTTGAAGTACAAGCGCAGGCGCTCGCGCACATCCCTTCCTATCAGCTGTGACTGGGCGTCCTTTTGCCATTTGCGAAATTTGCCGCGCACAGCCTCATCGGCTCTTTTCGCGCGCTTGCGGTTGGTAATTTTCCTTGCGTTTGCTAGATCCTGCCGGCGGCGCGCAGCGCCGGCGTCGGATTTCGCCGTTGCCGCCCACGTCACCGCGCGCATCTGTGCGGCGCGCTGCACATCTGGCAAAGCCCAGAATTCGGACGCTTGTTTATTGCGCTCTGCGTACGTCGGCGCCGAGGACCGCGGCTTGCCGACTTCCTTGCCGCTGACGTATTTATTGACACTCATGCGGTCCCCTTCGGGCGCATCTCGCGTA
>DATNKN010000412.1:0-19815 GCA_035603375.1 Solirubrobacteraceae bacterium | reverse complement strand
AGCTTGCGCTGCGCAATGGGGAGGTGTTCGCTCCTCGCCTGAGCAGGCTCGATCGAGGGGTGGCCGCACCGAAGCAGCAGCAGAGCTCTCACAGGGATGACTCGTCGGCCAGCGACGCAAGCGAGACATCAGATCGTGTGGGGACCACACTCGATCCAAGCCGCTCAGTGCTGATCACCGGTGGGACCGGGGGATTGGGTGCGGCGGTCGCGCGTCACCTGGTCAGTGAGCACGGCGTGGAGCAGCTGCTGCTCACCAGCCGACGAGGACGCAAGGCCTCCGGCGCTCTAGAGCTCGAGCAACAGCTCACCGCGCTTGGTGCACGCGTCAGGATCGAGGCGTGCGACGTGTCCGATCGTGAGCAGCTGCAAGTTCTGCTCGATTCGATTGACGAGGCTCATCCACTTGGCACGATCGTGCACGCCGCGGGAGCCACCGACAATGGCCTGGTGAGCTCGCTCACCGCTGAGCGCATGAGCGCCGTGCTTGCGCCAAAGCTCGATGCCGCTTGGCATCTGCACGAGCTGACCGCTCATATGGAGCTACAGGCCTACGTATCGTTCTCGTCGATTGCGGGTTTTTTCGGAGGCCCGGGACAGGCCAACTACGCGGCAGCCAACGCCTTCCTAGACGGACTTGCGACGTTCCGTCAATCCCTTGGTCTCAGTGCCACCTCGATCGTATGGGGGCTATGGGGAGAGATTGGCATGGGCAGCCATATGGGCGAGGTCGATCTGAGGCGCGCGGTGGGCTCTGCGAGCATGCGCATGCTCTCCACCGCGGAAGGACTGGAGCTCCTCGATCTGGCGCTGGGTCGCAGTGAGGCTTTGATATTCCCGTCGCATCTCGATGCCCGAGCGCTACGAGAAGAGGCAAGGGCTGGGGTGCTTCCAGCACTGCTGCGCGGTTTGGTGAGCGTGCCGGCGCCCACGGAGAGCGATCGTGCGCAGCGACTCACGCAGCTTCTGTCCGGCGTCGTGCTCGAGGAGCGCGACGACGTCGTCCTTGAACTCGTTCGCGCTGAGGTGGCAAGCGTGTTGGGCCACTCCTCTGTCGCGGCGATAGATCCGACAGTCGCATTCAAGGAGCTCGGCTTCGACTCGCTTGCCGCGGTCGAATTGCGAAACAGGTTGAACTCGATAGGTCAAGTGCAGCTGTCACCCACGGTGGTTTTCGATTATCCAACGGCACGAGATCTCGCTCGCTACCTGCTCGATGAGTTCGATCGGGACGGCGCGGTGCCCGAACGTGGCGTGGATTCAAAGCTCGATGAGCTCGAGCTGATGCTGGCGGCAACGGCCGACAAGAGTGAACGCGAGCGGCTCGTGGGACGTCTGAAGGCATGTCTCTCGACGTTGGACGCGCTTGGCAATGCGGACGGCAGCGAAGACATAGATGCCGCAAGCGACGATGAGCTGTTCGAGCTGATCGATCGAGGACTGGGAGCGCTATGAGCCGCTCACTACGACCGAACTTGAACGCGAAAGGGGATGCAGATGGCAAGCGATGAGAAGCTGCGCGATTACCTGAAGCGTGTCTCGGTGGACCTTCGCAAGAGCGGCATGAGAGTGAGAGAGTTGGAAGAGGCCGCTCACGAGCCCATCGCGATCGTCGGTATCGGCTGCAGATATCCAGGAGGGGTGGATTCGGCAGCCGAGATGTGGCGGCTGGTCGAGCAGGGACGGGACGCGATCGCGAGCCTGCCAGAAGATCGTGGCTGGGACCTGGACAGTTTGTATGACCCCGACCCCGATCATCCGGGCACGAGCTACACACGCGAGGGCGGCTTTCTCCGCGATGCCGGCGACTTTGACCCCGGCTTCTTCGGTATCAGTCCTCGCGAGGCTTTCGGCACAGATCCTCAGCAGCGCTTGATGCTCGAGGTGTGCTGGGAGGCCCTCGAAGACGCGGGCATCGATCCTGCCGATTTGCATCGCAGCGATACGGGCGTCTTCGCCGGAGTGATGCACCACGACTATGCGACAGGTGTGCGTGGACCTGCGTCGATGGGTCTCGATTCCGGTCTCGGCTCGGGCCCAGGTGGCAGCATCGTCTCCGGACGAGTCGCATATACGCTCGGCTTGGAGGGGCCGGCGATCTCAGTCGACACGGCCTGCTCATCTTCTCTGGTAGCGCTACACCTGGCTTGCCATGCGTTGCGCCGCGGGGAGTGTTCGCTTGCTTTGGCGGGAGGCGTGACATTGCTCGGCACGCCCGCCCTGCTCATATGGTTCTCGCGTCAACGCGGGTGCGCCCCTGATGGCAGATGCAAGTCCTATGCCGAGGGCGCCAACGGCGTTGGTTGGGGCGAGGGCGCGGGCGTGTTGGTGCTCGAGCGCTTGCAGGAGGCCAGGCGTCTCGGCCACGAGGTGTTGGCGCTCGTGCGTGGCAGCGCCGTCAACCAGGATGGCGCCAGCAATGGACTTACGGCGCCCAGCGGACTCGCGCAGCAGCGACTGATTCGTCAAGCGCTCGCGGATGCTCGTCTCTCCCCGGCACAGGTGGATGCGGTCGAGGGGCATGGAACGGGCACCACGCTAGGCGACCCAATAGAGGCCCAGGCGTTGCTTGCCACCTACGGACAGGACCGGCCCGACGGACGTCCCCTGTGGTTGGGATCGATCAAGTCGAACATAGGCCACGCCCAGGCCGCCGCGGGTGTAGCCGGAGTGATCAAGATGGTGATGGCGTTGCGCATGGGCGCTCTGCCTCGAACATTGCATGCCGAGGAGCCCTCCAGTCAGATCGACTGGTCGGCGGGAGCGGTGTCACTGTTGAGCGAGGAAAGACTCTGGCCGGCCGGGGCAGAGCCTCGACGTGCAGGCGTGTCCTCGTTTGGCGCGAGTGGGACCAACGCGCATCTGATCATTGAGGAGGCCCCGGTCGAATCGGAGTCTGGCGAGGGCGAGCAGGGACCTGCCTTGGAGCATGAACCTGCCTTGGAGGTCTCGGTGAAGGACGTGGGGGGGACCACAGAAGGTCCGGCCGATCCGATCTACGCAGGCGATACCCAGCTGACAGGGCTGACGAGCAGCGGTCTCGTGCCGTGGATCATCTCGGCACGGGATCGCGGTGGATTGCAGGCCCAGGCACAGCGGCTGTCCACCTATGTGCAAGAAGATCAAAGTGCGAGCGCACTCGACGTTGGTTGTTCGCTGGTGCGCCGCCCGAGGTTCGCGGAGCGGGCAGTGGCGATCGGCGCAGGGCGAGACGAGCTGCTCGCCGGACTGAGCGCGCTCAGCGGAGATAGATCCGCGCCGGGAACGCTCCATGGGATGGTTGGTGCCCGCGGCGCGGGCAAGATCGTCTTCGTTTTTCCCGGTCAGGGCTCCCAGTGGGAGGGAATGGCGGTGGAGTTGCTAGACAGCTCTCCGATCTTCGCGCGAACACTGCGAGAGTGTGGTGAGGCGCTCGCGGCTCATATCGACTGGTCCCTTGAGGGCGTATTGCGAAGCGAGCCCGGCGCCCCGGGGCTTGAGCGGGTCGATGTGGTGCAGCCCGTCCTGTTCGCGGTGATGGTCTCACTCGCCGCGTTGTGGCGCGCCTGCGGTGTACGCCCGGCCGCGGTCGTCGGTCACTCTCAAGGGGAGATAGCCGCCGCTCACGTTGCTGGGGGGCTGTCGCTTGAGGATGCCGCGCGAGTCGTAGCGTTGCGCAGTCAGATGCTGGCCCGTCTCACCGGCAGAGGTCGCATGGTGTCAGTGGCGCTTGCATCCGAGCAGGTCGCAGATC
This sequence comes from Solirubrobacteraceae bacterium, assembly GCA_035603375.1. GTDB lineage: Bacteria > Actinomycetota > Thermoleophilia > Solirubrobacterales > Solirubrobacteraceae > Palsa-744. The sequence goes on along the minus strand of DATNKN010000412.1, from coordinate 16,083 downwards.
GCCTGTCTCGCTGGCAGAACAAGATCGTGATCGCCGCGGTAAACGGGCCCAGCTCGACCGTTGTCTCTGGTGAGCCCGATGCTGTTGAGGAGTTGATGGAGCAGTGCGCTGAGCAGGAAATCCGCGCTCGCCCGATCGCGGCCGGGGTAGGAGCGGGGCATTCTCCGCAAGTCGAGGAGCTGCGGGAGGAGATGCTCCAGGCCTGCTCCGCAATCAAGCCCCAGAGCAGCGACATACCCTTCTATTCGACGGTGACCGGGCAGCGCATGGACACCGGCGAGCTGGGGAGCGGCTACTGGTATCGCAACGCACGCGAGACCGTTCAGTTTGCAAGCACGATGAGCATGCTGCTGGCAGACGCATATCGCACGTTCGTCGAGCTGAGTCCTCATCCCGTGCTCTCTGGTGCACTCGAAGATGCGATCGAGCACAATCTAGAAGACGGCGAGAGCGCAATTGTCGCCGGCTCGCTACGCCGGGGCGAGGGGGGGCCCAAGCGCTTCATGACCTCACTTGCCGAGCTATGGGTGCGTGGCGCTGCGATCGACTGGGAGGCTGTCCTCGGAGGGTCGCCCGGGCGACGCCTGAGGCTTCCAACCTACCCCTTCTCCCGCAAACGTTTTTGGGTGGAGAGCGAAGTTGCGAGCGCTGGCGCAGCCGCGTCGGTCGGCCAGGAGGCGGCCGACCATCCACTGATCGGAGCAATAGCCGATCTGGCCGACGAGCGGGGATCTCTCTTCACGGCTCGCATCTCCCTACAGACCCATCCGTGGCTTGCCGATCATCAAGCCGTCGGCGTTGTGCTACTGCCCGGTACGGCATTCCTCGAGTTGGCCCTACACGCGGGAGCGCAGTTGGGTTGTGGGAGCGTGCAGGAGCTGACGCTCGCGAGTCCGCTTGTGCTCCCCGCGCAGGGGGCTATGCAGGTGCAATTGCTTGTGGGCCCGCCCGACCGTGAAGGTATTCGTTCGATCGGCATTTACTCGCGTCCAGACGGTCCGGCGCGTGAGAGCGTCGGTGCCGACGATACGTGGACTCGTCATGCCGACGGATCTCTTGCGCCGTCAGGAGCGGATTCGACGGTGCCCGCAATCGAGCTCGATATGCCGGTGTCGAACGATGGTCAGTGGCCGCCCGCAAGCGCGACTGCGATCGCGATCGATATCGAGAATCTCTATGACCGCGCCGCAGAGCAGGGATTTGACTACGGCCCTGCCTTCCAAGGTCTCAAGGCCCTGTGGAAGGACGGCGAAGACGTGCTTGCCGAAGTGTCGCTCTCCACCGAGCATGAGAGTCAAGCCGCGACGTTCGGCATACACCCTGCCCTGCTCGACGCGGCTTTGCACGCGCTCTCAGGCACACTGCTTGCCGAACAGGGAGGCGCCGAGCAAGAAGCATGGTTGCCGTTTGCCTGGCACGAGGTGCAATTGCGCTCCACCGGTGCTTCCTCGCTGCGTGTGCGTCTGCGCTCCGTGGGCCCCGACGCGGTTTCGCTCGCGGCGGTTGACAGCACTGGAGCACCTGTCCTCTCAGTGCGCTCCCTGGTGACGCGCAGGCTCTCGCTGCAACAGCTCGGCCAGACAGGGGCCGGTCATCAACCGTCCCTGTATTGCATCGACTGGGTTTCGCTGCCTGGAAGCCCACGGCCTGTGGCGGGCACGTGGGCCGTCTTGGATGCCCACGGCGGCTCGCCGGCAGTGGAGGCGCTACTCGCCCGCGAGGTGAGCATTCAGTCCTATCCGGACCTCGAAGCGTTGGGCGATGTCCTCGACCACAATGTCGTGCCACCTGAGGTCGTAATCGTCGACTGCACCTCTACAGATGACCACCCCCACTTGCATGACAGTGAGGCGGGACCGGTAGGCGTGGCGCAGGCAAATGTCGAACGCGTCCTGCGGCTGTTGCAGACTTGGCTAGCCGACGAGCGCTACGCGCAATCAAAGCTCGTGTTCGTGACTGTCATGGCGGTCGTCGCTCAGTCGCATGAGGACGTCCCCGATCTTGCTGTTGCCGCGATTTGGGGAATGGTGCGCTCGGCGCAGTCGGAGAATCCCGGTCGCTTCGTGTTGGTCGATCTCGATAGTCAGCTTGGCTGGAGCGAGCTTCCCGCGGCACTCGAGCACGACGAGCCGCAGCTGGCGGTACGCAACGGAGAGCTCTCGGCGCTGAGGCTGGCACGCGTGCCGCGTTCGCGGCTCGCCGATCGTCCGGGCCTCGTGCTCGACCCGCACGGCACGGTTCTGATCACCGGTGGTACCGGAGGAGTGGCCCGTTGGATCGCCCGACATCTGGTGAGCGAGCACGGAGCACGTCATCTGCTGCTGGCCAGCCGCAGCGGTCGAGAGGCCGACGGAGCTACCGAGCTCGAGGCAGAGCTGACCCAGCTTGGCGCCCAGGTCAGTTGTATGGCTTGCGATGTATCGGATCGAGCTCAGCTTGTGGACCTGCTCAAATCGATTCCAGAGGAGCATCCGCTGTGTGCGGTGATGCATCTCGCGGTGGTACTTGACGATGGAGTGATCGAGTCGCTCACGCCCGAACGGCTGACGCGCGTATTCGCTCCCAAGGCGCAGGCTGCGTGGTACCTGCACGAGCTGACCCAGCACATGGACTTGGGTGCATTCGCGCTGTTCTCCTCTGTCGCCTGTACGTTCGGCAATCCAGGTCAGGGCAACTATGCCGCCGCCAATGCCTTCCTCGATGCGCTCGCCGCAAGTCGTAGAGCACAGGGTATGGCGGGCATTTCCTTGGCATGGGGCCCCTGGGCTCAAGGTGGCATGACGGCCGAGGAAATGGGCCGAGCCGGTGTGGCACGAATCGCGCGCGCGGGCTTCAGGGCGCTGGAGGTCGAGGAGGGGCTGGAGCTGTTCGACGTCGCACAGAAGGTGGATGAGAGTTTGGTCGTACCGGTGCGGCTGGATGCCGCGAGCCTGCGCGTCCTGGCCAGAGCAGGAGAGCTGCCCGCTTTGCTGCGCGATCTCGTGCGCACACGCATGGAGTCACAGTCCGAGGTCTCTCGTGAATCCTTTCTGCGTCGCGTGATGGTCGTCCCGCCGCAAGAGCGCGAGCGGGTAGCGCTTGAAGTCGTGCGCGAGGAGGTGGCTGCTGTGCTCGCATACGGCTCTCCCGAGATGATCGATCCACAGCGCATCTTCAAGGAGCTTGGGTTTGACTCACTCACCGCCGTAGAGCTGCGCAATCGCCTGAACGCGGCAACTGGCCTGCGATTGCCGGCGACTCTCATATTTGACCACCCGACAGTAACGGGCCTGGCAAATCATCTGCTCGCGCTGGTCTCTGGCGATGTAGGAGCCGAGGAGCAGGTGGATTCAGTGGAGCTTGAGATGCGACGGGCGCTCGCCTCGATACCGCTGGCACGTCTGCGCGAGGCCGGTCTCTTCGACGTATTGATGGAGCTGGCCGTCGGCGACAGAGACAAACAGCCGCAGGACGAGGCAAGCGCGGAACATTTGATCGACGAGCTTGACGTAGCCGGTCTGGTGCAGATGACGCTCGACGCAAGCGACTTGGCCGATGAGACAGAGGTGCTCGACGCGAGCGACTCGACCAATGAGACAGAGGTGAGCGCGTGAGCGCATCTGTGCCCACCGATCAACTCGTCGCCGCACTGCGCTCGTCGCTGAAGGAGGCCGAGCGACTACGCAGGAGCAACCGGCAGCTTCTCTCGGCCTCACGCGATCCGGTGGCGATCGTGGGGATGAGCTGCCGTTATCCCGGGGGTGTTGACTCGCCGGAGGGTCTGTGGGATCTGGCCATTGGTGGTGTGGATGCGATCACCGAGATGCCGAATGATCGCGGCTGGGATCTGGAGCGCGTCTACGATCCAGATCCCCATCACCCAGGTACCAGCTACACGCGCGAGGGAGGGTTTCTATCCAACCCGGCTGATTTCGATGCGGACTTCTTCGGAATCAGTCCGCGTGAGGCGCTACTCATGGACCCTCATCAGCGCCTGCTGCTGGAAGTCTGCTGGGAGGCGATCGAGGATGCCGGCATTGATGCCTCTTCATTGCGAGGCACCAGGACCGGCGTGTTTGCGGGGTCGATGTATCGAGACTACGGCGTTGGCGCGCAGTCCGGCGGAGACTTCCCGCAGGCTGAAATTGACGTACGCGACCGCGATATCCAGCTGATGGCTGGGGCCAGCAGCAGCGCTGTCTCCGGTCGAGTCGCGTATTCGCTCGGTTTGGAGGGCCCCGCCGTATCGATTGACACTGCCTGCTCCTCTTCACTCGTGGCGGTGCATCTGGCATGTCAGGCTGTGCGAGCCGGAGAGTGCTCGCTGGCATTGGCCGCCGGCGTCGCGGTGCTGTCCACGCCATCTGTGTTCATCGGCTTCAGCCGTCAGCGTGCACTCGCCCCCGATGGTAGGTGCAAGCCGTTTGCCGATAGCGCCGATGGCACGAGTGTGGCTGAGGGGGTTGGTGTGGTGCTGCTTGAGCGCCTTGCCGACGCTCGGCGCCAGGGCCACACGGTGCTTGGCGTGATCCGAGGCAGCGCCGTGAATCAGGACGGTGCAAGCAACGGCTTGACCGCGCCGAACGGGCCCGCTCAGGAACGAGTGATACGTCAGTGCTTGGCGAGCGCCGGTCTCGCGCCCAGGGACATCGACGCCGTGGAGGCCCACGGAACGGGCACAACGCTGGGCGATCCAATCGAGGCGCAGGCGTTGTTGTCCACTTACGGACAACAACGTTCTGAGGATCAACCTCTGTGGCTTGGGTCGGTCAAGTCGAACATAGGGCACACCCAGGCGGCTGCTGGGATGGCCGGCTTGATCAAGATGCTGATGGCGCTGCGTCATGAGATGCTGGCGCCCACGCTTCACGTCGATGTGCCTTCGACCCACGTCGACTGGTCCTCCGGCTCAGTCTCTTTGTTGACCCACGAGGTGCCATGGCGGCGAGGAGACCGACCGCGCAGAGCGGGCGTGTCCTCGTTTGGGTTCAGTGGCACCAACGCGCATGTGATCCTCGAGGAAGCGCCAGTGCATGAGGTCTTGGCCAGCGAGGCACGAGCGTCGGGTGAGGATTCTCCAGCGGTCGGGACGCGAGCGTCTGGCGAGGAGGATTCTCCGGAGGCCGAGAGGCAGACCTCCGACGAGACGTCTCCAGCAGTCACGACGCAAGCGCGCAGGACCGGTCTGCTCGGCGGCACGACGCTGCCGTGGGTGATCAGCGCGAAGGGGAGCGCGGCCTTGCGTGGACAGGCCAAACGTCTGATAGAGCATGTGAGTGGTAAGCCTGGAGTTGGACTTGCCGACATCGGCCACTCGCTCGCCTGCACGCGTGCCATCCATGAGCGGCGCGCTGTTGTGCTCGGCGGCGATCGCGAGGAGCTGATCGATCGCCTCAGCGCTCTTGCGGAGGATCGGCCGGCTCCCGGGCTGATCGAAGGCGCCGCCAGCACGAGCGGTGGGGTGGTATTCGTGTTTCCCGGTCAGGGCGCGCAATGGGACGGCATGGCCGTAGAGCTATTGGACAGCTCACCGACGTTCGCCCAAACGATATCCGCATGCGAACAGGCGCTCGCGCCGCATGTCGACTGGTCATTGGAGGCAGTGCTGCGAGCTGAGCCGGGAGCACCGGGGCTCGAGCGGGTCGATGTGGTGCAGCCCGCCCTGTTTTCGGTGATGGTGGCGCTCGCGGGGCTCTGGCGCGCGTGCGGTGTCATTCCGGCGGCCGTCGTTGGTCATTCCCAGGGAGAGATCGCGGCTGCGCATGTGGCCGGGGGACTCTCGCTCCAGGACGCCGCGCGGGTGGTGGCGCTACGTAGCCGGGCGCTCACCGCGCTCGCCGGTCGCGGCGGGATGGTATCTGTTGCGCTTGAGTTCAAGAAGGTGCGAGCCCTATTGGAAGGGTTCGGCCGCGAGATTTCGATCGCGGCGGTGAACAGTCCCAGCTCGGTGGTCCTCTCGGGCGATTCCGATGCGCTTGAGGAGTTGCTCGCCAGATGCGAGAAGGATGGGATCAGGGCCAAGCGGATCCCAGTGGACTATGCGGCACACTCGCCGCACGTGGAGGAGATCCACCAGCCGCTGATTGAGGGATGCTCTCCGATCCTGCCACGCAGCGGCGAGGTGCCGTTCTACTCGGCGGTGACTGGAGGGGCTCTCAACACGGCTGAGCTTGACTCCGACTACTGGTATCGAAATCTCAGGGAGACGGTGCGCTTCGACGAGGCGGCAAGATCCCTGCTGGCAAGCGGGTATGGAGCGTTCATCGAGATAAGCCCGCACCCCGTGCTGGCCGTTGCCGTCCAAGAGACCGTCGAGGATGTACGTACGCGAGCAGAGCGCGCAGGCAGCCACGCAAACGGACGGCAAGCCGGCACGGAGACGCGCAAAGGCGCTCTGGCAGATGAGATGCAAGCGCCTTGCGTGATTGGCTCGCTGCGCCGTCAGGAGGGGGGTCCGACCCGCTTGCTCGCCTCACTGGGCGAAGCATGGGTGAGCGGTGTCCCGGTCGCATGGGATGCCGTGTTCGAGGGACTCGGCGCGCAGGTGGTGCCGCTGCCGAAGTATCCCTTCCAGCGCAGGCGCTACTGGCTCGACGCGGCTACTGGAGTTGGCGACATGCTCGCTGTTGGTCAGGCACCCGCCGCGCATCCGCTGCTGGGTGCCGCGGTCTCGCCGGCCGGGGGTGGCGGCCAGCTGCTGACCGGTCGGCTGTCGTTGCAAAGCCAACCATGGCTCGCCGACCACGCGATCATGGGAGTTGTCGTGTTTCCCGGCGCGGCGCTGTTGGAGCTGGCGCTTCACGCCGGGGCACTTGTCGGTTACGGCGTTGTACGGGACCTGACGCTCGAGGCGCCGCTGATACTCGAAGAGCACGGCGCCGTGCACATCCAGCTCGTGGTCGAGGATTCAGGCGATGCGGACACCCGTGCCGTCGCCGTCTACTCCCGTCGCGAGAACAGTGCCAATGGGCAGGCTCCAGCGCAGGAGAGCTGGACGCGTAACGCCAGTGGCGTGTTGGGCCTACTGGACGATGAAGCAATCCCCTCGACCGAGTGGGCATCCGCATCGCCGGAGCATGCGTGGCCCCCCGAGGGCTCTGAGTCGATCGACACCTCCGACACATACGGACGGCTTGCCGAACTGGGCGTCGACTATGGCCCTGAATTTCAGGGTTTGACGGCCGCCTGGCGGCGAGGGGAGGAGGTGTTCGCGGAGGTATCGCTCTGCGAGGAGCGCCGTGCTGAGGCGAGCCTGTTCGCGGTGCATCCGGCGCTGCTCGACGCCGCTCTGCATGCCCTGGCCGCCAAGCTGCTCGAAGACGGTCCGCCCGATGGCGAGGGTGCGGTGCTTCTGCCATTCGCGTGCAGCGGCCTGAAGCTGTACGCAAGCGGTGCGATCTCCCTGCGCGTACGCCTGGCCCGCGTTGGCGAGGGGTCGGTCTCGGTGTCGGCTGTCGATGAGACGGGTGCGCCTGTCATCACGATGAAATCTCTGGCTTTGCGCCCAAGTACGGCCGAGCATTTGAGTGCGGCCACCAGCGGTGCCACCGAGTCGCTGCTGCGTCTGGATTGGGTGACGGTACCGCTGGACGCCCCGGCCAAGAACGTCAGATGGGCCGTACTCGGCGCAGGCGTGGCCGACCTCCACACGATGCTGGATGAGGCAGTTACAGCGGACACGCCTGCGACCGGCCGCGTTTATGACGACCTGGAGGATCTATGCGCGGCGCTTGACGCGGGGGCTCCGGTGCCAGAGACCGTGCTAGTTGGCTTTGGCCTACAGGGAGACGCGCCGGCGGAAGGCGATGCTGTGATCGAACTCGCGCGCAGTGCTGCGCACGCGGCGCTCGAGCTGACACAGGCGTGGCTCGCCGAGCCGCGATTCTTCGGATCGCGGCTGGTCGTATTCACCCGTTGTGCGCTCGCGGTGCGTGCCGGTGAAGATCCGCGGGGCTTGACCGCCGCCCCTATATGGGGCCTGCTGCGCTCGGCTCAGTCGGAGAATCCCGGCCGCTTCGTGCTCGTCGACATCGACGATCCGCGCGATTGTCCGGTCGCTTTGCATGCGCTTCTCGCCACCGAGGAGCCACAGCTTGCGGTCCGTGAGGGCACGCCGCTGGCCCCGCGACTGGCGGAGCTTGGCGGCTCGTCGGTGCTGACGCCGCCGGTCGGGATCGCGAGCTGGCGTCTGAGTATTGGCGACGGCGGCACGCTCGAGAGCCTGCATCTCGCTCCTTGCCCGGACAGCGAGCGACCGTTGGCTCCCACCGAGGTTCGCGTCGGGGTACGCGCGGCTGGTGTCAACTTCCGCGACGTCGTCACCACGCTGGGGCTTGTGCAGACTCCTGGCGGCCCTACCGTGATCGGCACGGAGGGGGCGGGCGTCGTCCTCGAGGCGGGCTCGGCCGTCAGTGATATGAAGCCCGGTGAACGTGTCATGGGAATCATGCTCGGCGCATTCGCTCCGAGAGTGATCGCCGACCGTCGCATGATCGCGCCGATGCCCGAGAACTGGTCGTTTGCGCAGGCCGCCGCGGTGTCGGGCGTGTTCCTGACAGCCCGCTATGGGCTGCTCGACCTGGGGGGGCTGCGGCCCGGTGAGAAGCTGCTGGTGCATGCCGGCGCGGGAGGCGTGGGCATGGCCGCGATACAGATCGCTCGGCACCTTGGTGTCGAGGTCTTTGCGACGGCGAGCACCGCCAAGTGGGACGTGTTGCGCTCGCTTGGCCTGGACGACGCCCATATCGCATCCTCGCGCGAGCTTGTTTTCCGCGACCAATTCCTGGAGGAGACCGGTGGAGCGGGTGTGGATGTTGTGCTCAACTCCCTGGCGCGTGAGTTTGTCGACGCGTCACTTGAGCTTTTGCCGAGCGGAGGCAGATTCCTCGAGATGGGCAAGACGGACATTCGCGACCCCGAACAGGTCGCCGCTACTCATCCAGGAGTGGCCTATCGCGCTTTCGATCTGATCGAAGCCGGTGGGCAACGCTCCCAGGAGATGCTGCTGGAAACGATTGAGTTACTCCGGCAAGGCGCGCTCAGACTACTGCCGATTCGCTCGTGGGACATAAGGCGCGCCCCACAGGCCTTCAGGTTCATGAGTCAGGCAAGGCATGTGGGCAAGATCGTGCTGACGCTGCCCGACGCTGCGATTGCCGCCGACGGCACGGCTTTGATTACTGGTGGCACCGGTCGGCTCGGCGGTCTGATCGCCAAGCATCTGATCAGCGAGCACGGTGTGCGAAATATCGTGCTCGTAAGTCGCAGGGGGCGCGCTGCGCCGGGCGCCGAGGAGCTTGAGACGCAGCTGCTGGCACTGGGGGCACAGGTTCTCGTGGAGGCTTGCGACGTCGCTGATCGTGCTCAGCTTGCTGCATTGATCGACTCACTGGACCTCGAGCATCCGCTCAAGACAGTCGTTCACGCCGCGGGCGTGCTCGACGACGGAGTGATTCAGTCGCTGGATGGTGAGCAGCTCGACCGTGTGCTCGCACCGAAGCTGGACGCGGCATGGCATCTGCATGAGCTGACCGCACATCTCGATCTCGATGCTTTCTTGCTGTTCTCATCGGTGTCCGGCACGATCGGGGGTCCTGGACAGGCCAACTACGCGGCCGGCAATGTGTTTCTTGACACGCTTGCCGCGCATCGGCGCGCCCAGGGATTGCCTGCCGTCTCGATGGCCTGGGGCGGATGGGCTGAGGCCAGCGAGATGACCGGACACTTGAGCGAGAGCGACATCGCCCGCGTCAGACGTGCTGGCGTGCATGCGTTCTCCACTGAGCAGGCGCTCGCGGCGTTCGACGCGGCTCGTGTCTGTGGTGAGGCTTTGACCGTGCCCTTGCGCCTGGATCGCGCTCGTCTGCGTACCCGAGCACGGGAGGGAACGCTGCCCGCGTTGTTGAGCGGATTGATCCGTGCCTCGGCACGTGAAGCTGCGTCAACTCCCTCAAACTCGCTCGTCCAGCGTCTGCACGGCGTCGCGGCCGAGGAGCGGATGCGCGTGACGCTCGATCTCGTGCGCTCGGAAGTGGCGGTAGTGCTCGGACATGATTCATCGGCGGCGATCGACGTGCGGCGCGCCTTCAAGGATCTCGGCTTCGATTCCCTGCTCGCGGTCGAGCTGCGCAATCGCCTCAATGCAAGGACCGGGCTGCAATTGCCTGCCACCCTGGTATTCGACTATCCCAGCTCCGCTGAGCTGGCTCGGCATCTGCTCGAGGAGCTGAGTGGTGCGCAGGCCGGTACGGCGGTGGCCACGTCGCGCCGCTCGATGCTCGAGGAGCCCGTGGCGCTTGTCGCGATGGGTTGTCGCTATCCGGGTGGCGTCAGCTCGCCGGAGGAGCTGTGGGAGCTTTTGGCGGCGGGCGTCGATGCGATCTCCGCCTTCCCGGCCGATCGTGGTTGGGATCTTGAGCGGCTGTATCACCCGGACCCCGATCATCCGGCCACTAGCTATGTGCGCGAGGGAGGGTTCGTCCACCAGCTCACTGACTTCGATGCGGAGTTCTTCGGGATAAGCCCGCGTGAGGCGGTGATGATGGATCCACAACAGCGGCTGCTGCTCGAAGTGGCGTGGGAGACCTTCGAACGCGCGGGCATCGCTCCAGACTCGCTGCGTGGAAGTTCCACGGGAATGTTCGCGGGAACCACCTCCCAGGACTACTCCACCCATGCCCTGGGGTCGCTCAATGGCTCTGAGGGATATCTGCTCACCGGTACCTCCGCGAGCGTGCTATCCGGGCGCGTGGCCTACACGCTCGGCCTCGAGGGTCCCGCCGTTACGATCGATACCGCCTGCTCCTCTTCGCTCGTTGCGATGCACCTCGCGTGTGCCGCGCTGCGCTCCGGGGAATGTTCGCTTGCAATCGCAAGCGGCGTCACCGCACTCTGCACGCCGCTGCCGTTCCTCGCATTCAGCCGCCAGCGCGGACTCGCCGTTGACGGACGCTGCAAGTCGTTCGCCGACGCCGCGGACGGGACAGGCGTGTCGGAGGGTATCGGCTTGGTACTACTCGAGCGGCTCTCCGATGCGCAACGTCATGGCCACCCGGTGCTGGCGATAGTGCGCGGAAGCGCTATCAACCAGGATGGTGCGAGCAACGGCCTGTCGGCGCCCAACGGGCCCGCCCAACAGCGTGTGATCTGCCAAGCGCTCGCCAACGCTAGGCTCTCGGCGGATCAGGTTGACGCGGTGGAGGCACATGGGACCGGTACCACGCTCGGCGATCCGATCGAGGCCCAGGCGCTGCTTGCCACCTACGGTCAAGAGCGTCCCACGGATCGTCCCCTCTGGCTTGGGTCGATCAAGTCAAATATTGGTCATACGCAGGCCGCCGCTGGCGTGGCAGGGGTCATCAAGCTCGTAATGGCGATGCGCCATGGTGTGCTGCCCAAGACTCTGCACGTCGACAAGCCCACGACCCAAGTGGATTGGTCCCAGGGCGAGGTTTCGCTGCTGACCGAGGCAAAGCCATGGGCCGGTGGCAATGAGCCAAGACGCGCCGGGGTCTCTTCGTTTGGCGTCAGTGGCACAAACGCGCATTTGATTCTTGAGGAGCCTCCCCAGCCCGACACGGTCGCTGGCGTGGCCAACGGTGCGGTCGGTGGTGCGGGCGATCGTCTCGTTCTGCCGCTCGTGCTCTCGGGACGAGGAGGAGAGGCTCTGCGAGCTCAGGCCCAACGGATGCATGGATTCATATCTGGCGACGAAAGCATCGATCTGGGCGATACGGCGTTCGCGCTCGCGGCACGTGCGATGCACGATCACCGCGCCGTGGTGTTGGGGGAGGAGCGCCACGAGTTGCTCGACGGTTTGCGGGCTCTGGCCGCGGGTGAGGGGCGCCCGAACGTGCTTGAGGGCATTGCCGGCGGCGGTGACGAGCGCGTGGCATTCCTGTTCACTGGTCAGGGAGCTCAGCGTGCGGAAATGGGCCGCGAGCTGTATCTGGAGCTGCCGCGCTTCAGCTCGGCCTTGGATGAGGTGTGCGCGGAGCTGAATGACCAGCTCGGCCGACCGCTGCAGGAGGTGCTGTTCGCGGCGGAGGGCTCGCCGGAGGCTGAGCTCCTGCAGGACACGATGTTTGCCCAAGCTGGGCTGTTTGCGCTGGAGACGGCGCTGTTCAGGCTGCTCGAGAGCTGGCACGTGAGGCCCGACTATCTGATCGGCCACTCGATCGGCGAGCTGGCCGCCGCCCATGCGGCAGGAGTCTTTTCTCTAAAGGACGCATGCCGGCTCGTGGCGGCACGCGGTCAGCTGATGAGCGCACTCCCACGGGACGGCATGATGATCGCGGTCCAGGCCTCCCGCCAGGAGGCAGAAGAATCGCTCGTTGGCTTTGAGGAGCGGGTTGCCGTAGCCGCAGTGAACGGACCGTCCGCGGTGGTGCTCTCCGGGGAGACCGATGCGCTCTTGGATCTGGCTGCGACATGGGAGCAGCGGGCGCGCAAAGTCAAGCGGCTGCGTGTCTCCCACGCATTTCATTCGCCGCTCATGGACGGGATGCTCGAGCAGTTTGCGCAGGTGACGCGGGACGTTGCACTAAGTCCCCCCACGATTCCGATCGTCTCGAACCTCACGGGCGGGCCGGCTATCGAGGAGCTGTGCTCGCCGGAGTACTGGGTCCGTCACGTGCGCGAGACGGTGCGCTACGCGGAGGGCATCGCCTGGCTGGGCGCTCAGGGGGTCAGCAATTTTCTGGAGCTGGGACCGGACGGTGTGCTCAGCTCGATGACCAGGGATTGCCTGGGGGGCACGGGGAACATGCCTGGCCATGACGTTGCGAGCGTGGCAGGACACAAGGTTGCAAGCACGGCGGGTCATGACATTGCGAGCGCGCCAGGCGATGAGGCTGCGAGCACGGTGGGCGATGAGGCTGCACGCACGCCAGGCGATGACGTTGCGAGCACGGCGGCCCACGAGGCGAGCGCCGTCGCGGTGCTACGAGCGGGGCGCCCCGAGCTGTCAGCTCTCCTCGGCGCCCTTGCCGAGGCCTGGACGCGCGGCGCAGCGGTGGACTGGTCCATCCCACTTGGCGAGCGAGGTGCGCGCCGACTGGAGCTTCCCACCTACCCCTTCCAACGTCAGCGCTACTGGCTCGAGGGTTCCTCCCATGCTCCCGGCCTGAAGGCTCCGAAGGGTGTCCAGGCGCCAGCCAACGGAGCACACGTCGATGCGGATGAGACACGCTTTTGGGAGGCGCTCGAGCATCAGGATCTGGACGGCGTGCTGAACATGTTGGGGATCGAGGACGAGGATCAACGCTCGTCCCTGGACGCTGTTCTGCCTACCCTGTCAGCCTGGCGCAAACACAGCCGTGAGCACGCCACGGTGAACAGCTGGCGCTACAGCGTGGCGTGGAAGCCCGTCGAGTTGCCCGCCACGCGAGAGCTCCCGGGGAGCTGGGTGGTAATCGTTCCCAGCACCCTCAGTGAGGACCAATGGCTCGCCGAGCTTCTCGGAAAGCTAACGACAGCAGGCGAGCGGGTCGAGTTGGTAAGCGTCGATGCGCCCGCCATCACGCGCGCTGAGCTTGCACAAGCGCTGCACGACCCACTGGAGAAGCTCTCCGAGGCATCGAGCGTCAAGGGGGTGCTGTCGCTGCTGGCGCTTCAGGAGCAGCCTCACGCTATTCACGCCGCTGTGCCGGCAGGCCTCGTAAGTACAGCAGTACTGGTCCAAGCGCTTGACGATCTCCAGTTGCACGCTCCGCTGTGGCTGCTCACCCGCTCCGCCGTATCCGTGTCGGCGTCTGAGCGGCTCGTCAACCCGACGCAGGCACAGGTCTGGGGGCTCGGCCTGGCGCTTGGGCTTGAGCGTCCCACGGGATGGGGAGGGCTGGTGGACCTGCCAGAGACGTTGGACGAGCGTGTACTGGCGCTGCTGCTCGGCGTGCTCGGGGATGGCGGCCAGGAGGACCAGCTTGCACTGCGCGGCGGAGGAGTCTTCGCGCGGCGGCTGCAAAGCGCCGGCGCCGATCGGGGCGTCTCGGCAGACAGCTGGTCGCCGTCGTCTGGGACGGCGATGATCACCGGTGGTCTCGGTGGCCTGGGTGCGCACGTCGCGCGCTGGCTCGCGAGCGCAGGCACAGAGCACCTGCTGCTTGTAAGCCGCAGCGGCGATGAGGCACCTGGGGCGACAGAGCTTTGTGAAGAGCTGCGCGAGCTGGGTGCGCAGGTGACAGTTGCCGCGTGTGACGTATCAGACCGCGAGCAGCTCGCCCGCTTGATCGACTCGCTACCTGAGCATCTTCCCCTGCGCATGGTCGTGCATGCCGCGGGCGCGAGCGTTCACGGCGCGATCGGCTCGCTGGAGGCGGCCGACCTGCAGCAGGCATTGGCCGCGAAGGCGCAAGGGGCTCTGAACCTCGATCTGCTTACCAAGGGTCTTGACCTGCACGCCTTCGTTTTGTTCTCCTCGATTGCCGGCACTCTCGGCTCCGGTGAGCAGAGCGCCTACGCCGCGGCCAACGCGTACCTCGATGCGCTTGCGGTCAATCGTCGCGCGCGCGGCCTGCCCGCAACGTCAATTGCCTGGGGCGCCTGGGCGGGCGAGGGAATGGCCGCCGTCGCGCAGCAACAAATGGGAGACGTCCTGCGTCGCCGCGGACTGGAGCCGATGGCGCCACAGCTGGCGATCGAGGCGTTGCAAGATGCTCTGGTTCGCGGGGAGACGCTCGCCGCCGTGGCCGACATTCGCTGGGAGACATACGCGCCGCTGTTCACCTCGGCCCGTCCCCGTCCGCTGATCGAAGACATGCCGGCTGTCCAAGCCGCGCTCGTGGCCGGCACCGGACCGCAAGCTCAGGCTGCCGGGCGCGAGTTGCGAGCGCGTCTGCGCGCTACGCCAACCGAGAAGCGCCCTCAGATCGCGCTCGATCTGGTCTCTGTCGAGGTGGCGCGAGTGCTCGGTCATCCGTCGGTGGAGACAATCGACGCCGGACGGGCGTTCAAGGAGCTGGGCTTCGATTCGCTGCTCGCCGTTGAGCTTCGCAATCGGCTAAGCGGCGCCACCGGGCTGGAGCTGGAGGCGACGCTTGTCTTTGACTACCCGACGCCGTCGGCGGTTGCCGAGCATCTGCTGGTCGCGCTCACCGACGGCGAATCTTCGACGGACGCTGTCGTGGATGACGAGGTTGGACGGCTTGAGCGATCTCTGCTGTCGTTGGATGACCCGTCCGAGCAGCGCAGAGCGGGAACTCTCCTGCGAGCCGTGCTTGCAAAGCTCGATCGCGCCCACGAGCTCTCTGAGGTCGTCCAGCAGGAGAGCGTCGCGGTCGCCGAGCGCCTCCAGGACGCCTCCGACGACGAGCTTTTTGGCTTCATCGATCAGCAGCTCGAGGAGCGCTGAGCACTATGGAATCGATGTCTTTTACAACAAACATGGGGGACGCGCAATGACCGACGATGAGAGATTGCGTGACTATCTAAAGCGGGTCACGATCGATTTGCACGACACGCGTGCGCGTCTTCGCGACATCGAAGGACAGGCGCAGGAGCCGGTCGCGATCGTGGGCATGGGCTGCCGCTATCCAGGTGGCGTGGGCTCGGCGGAGCAGCTGTGGCGCCTGGTCAGTGCAGAACGGGATGCCATCTCAGAGTTCCCGAGTAATCGAGGATGGGATGTCGAGGGCCTATATGACCCCGACCCCGAGCACGCGGGAACCACATACGTGCGCGAAGCCGGTTTCGTGCACGACGCCGGCGAGTTCGATGCCGATTTCTTCTCGATCAGCCCAAGAGAGGCGCTTGCGATGGATCCGCAGCAACGCCTGCTCCTGGAGTCCTCTTGGGAGGCGATCGAGTACGCAAGCATCGACCCGCACTCCCTGCAGGCAACTCAGACCGGAGTGTTCATAGGCGCCTCTTCCCAGGGGTACGGCATGAACCAGTACGGCGCAAGCACGGAGAATGAGGGCTACATCGGCACTGGAATCCTCGGTAGTGTGATTTCCGGGCGCATCGCTTACACGCTCGGCTTGCAAGGACCAGCCCTGACGGTGGATACGGCGTGCTCCTCATCGCTCGTGGCATTGCATCTGGCGTGCTCCTCGCTACGTGGGAATGAGTGCTCGCTGGCGCTGGCGGGTGGCGCGACGATCCTCT